>NZ_JBFRCN010000038.1:0-91927 GCF_040965835.1 Paraburkholderia sp. BR10872 | reverse complement strand
GCGCGCAAGCCGTGCGCGCACTCGACGGCGTATCGATCGAGCTGCATGCGGGCGAGACGCTCGGCGTCGTGGGCGAATCGGGCAGCGGCAAGACGACGCTCTCGCGCAAGCTGCTCGGCCTGCATGCGCCCGAAGCGGGCGGCGCCGTCGAACTCGACGGCAAGCGCCTGCACGCCCACGTCGCGCGGCGTCGCGCCGACGAGCGCGCGGCGCTGCGCGTCGTGTTCCAGCATCCGGACGCCTCGCTCAATCGCGCGCTGCCCGTGAAACGGCTGATCGAGCGCGCGCTGTCCCGGCCGCGCGACGACACGCCGGCAGTTCACCAGGCCTCAGACGAATCGCGCATCGCGGGACTGCTCGAGGCCGTACGCGTACCGGCACGCTATCTCGTGGCACGCGCGCGGCAACTCTCGGGCGGGCTCAAGCAGCGTGTGGCGATTGCCCAGGCGTTCGCGGGCGAGCCGCGCATCGTGATCTGCGACGAGCCCACCTCGGCGCTCGACGTCTCCGTGCAGGCCGCGATTCTCAACCTGCTCGCACGCCTGCAGCGCGAACGCGGCGTGAGCTACCTGTTCATTTCGCACGACCTGGATGTCGTGCGCTATCTCGCCGATCGCATCGTCGTGCTCTATGCGGGCCGCGTCGTGGAAAGCGGTCCGGCCGGCGCGGTGTTCGACGGCCCGTGGCATCCGTATACAGAAACGCTGCTGGCCGCGCGTGCGCTCGGTGCAGCAACGGCCAACGGCGCGAACGCCGCGGGGCGCGGCTGCATTTTCAGCGCGCACTGCCCGCGCAAGCTCGGCGCCATTTGCGACGAAGCGCCTCCACCGCTCGCCGACGCGGGCGGCGGCCATCGCATTCTCTGCCACATTCCCGTAGACGAATTGCGCGCGCAACAGAGCGCCACCGCGGCCACACAAGCGGCGACCTGACGGTGCGATAGCTCGCTATCGCATCCGGCTTCGTTGCGCTGTCCGCTTTCGCAACGCGATTCGCGCCATTCAGCGCGCGCGTTTCATCGCCGTAACGTTTTCCGCGTTTTTTCCGCCACGCGGGCGACACATCAATTGTCAAGTCCACCCCACACGCCTCTCCCCGGCCGATGGCACAAAACTGGCTATATCGCCACCAGGCATCCGGCCGCTGCAATCCAGTGCAATCCGCCCCGACAGGCGCGGGGCGTCGCACCGGGCGGACGAATGACCGGTCGCTCGACGCGCTTGTGATCTGCCATCCCACACCACGGGCTCCGACAATCCACAAGCAGTCCTGCGCAAACCGGTCATCCTGCGCACGGCCTGACCGGGTGCCTTTTGTTTGGCGAGTACCGCTCCGGCCGGATCGAACCCAATACGCCGGCGCGAAGCGGGTTGCGAGCCTGACGGAGTCGGCGCACGCGCACGAGGCGTGCGGCCTGCACGGGGGGCATGGGAGACGACAGCGCATCACGCTGCCGCCTTGCGGGGAGAACAAGATGAAAAAGATCAACATTCATCAGTACTGCGATTGGATAAGCCGGGGAGCTGGCATGTGCGCGGTGGGCGCGGGGGTTTTACTTGCCGTGATCTCTGCGCACGCTGCAGGGGATGCCATCACTCCGGTGATCCTGCTCGCCGACGCACCTTTGCCGGCGAGCGGGGTCGAGGGCTTCGGGGCTTTCGGCGCACCGGTTGCTGCCGATTCGCCTGCTGCCAGCATCTCGTCGAAAACTGATTCGGAGTCCGATTCGGCTGCGCTGGCGAGCGACGTCTCCACGGTATTTGCGCCGAACGATTGCATTAGCCGGACGGGCAGCGCATGTTTCCGGGGCAACGGCGGCGGCCGTGGCGGCCCGGGTTCATCGAGCGGCAGCAGCGGCGGCCGTGGCGGCCCGGGTTCATCGAGCGGCAGCAGCGGCGGCAGCGGCGGCGGTGCGGGCGCCGCGACGGCCAGCACGGGAGGGCTTGGCCGCAGCGGCAGCTCTAGCGTCGGAGGGACGGGACCGAGCGGTTCGGGAGGCGGTTCCAGCAACTCCGGCGGCGGAAAAGGCGGCAGTGGGAAAGGCGGCGGTGGAAGCAACGGCGGTAGCAACAGCGGTGGCAGTAACAGCGGTGGCAACGACGGTGGCGGAAGCAGCGGCGGTAGCAACAGCGGCGGCAGTTCAGGCGGCTGTGGCTGCGGCAGCCACGGCGGATCGGCTAGCGGCCCTTCGGGCGGCCCAGCAGGCGGATTCGGCGGCGGCTTTGGCGGGGGTTTCGGCGGATTCGGCGGTGGCTTCGGAGGTGGATTCGGCAAAGGTGGACCGTCGGGCGGCCCGGGCGGCGGGTACGGCGGCGGACACGGTGGCGGCCATGGCAGCGGTCATTGAACCTGTACGGCGGTGCAGGCAGACCGCCGCAGCCACTCCGATCTGGCGCGACGGCCAGGCGCGCCAGTCCTGGCGTCGGCGGCGGCGTCCCGGTCCCCCGGCCGGGCACCGCCGCCGTGGGCCGGTAGCCGGATGCGCGATGCGCGTGGCGTTCCCGGGCGGCCACAGCGGCTGTCTGCTCGCCATACGCCGATGCCTGGTATGACCGCGCATGCAAACGCCTACCCCATTCGCGCCCTACAGCATCTCGAGCGGACGCTTGCTGCGCGGCGGCTTGAAATACGCGTCGAGCGCCGCGTGCTCTTGCTCGCCGAGTGCGAGATCGAGCGCCGCGCGGTTGTCGCGCACGTGCTCGACGCGCCCCGCCTTCGGAATCGCACAGACCCCGCTTTGACCCAGCACCCACGCCATCGCCACGCGATAGACCGACACCCCGTGTGCGTGAGCGATATCGTCGAGCGGCGAGCGCCTCGGCAAGCGCGCGTGATCGACGGGGCTATACGCCATCACCGGCATGCGATGCGCGGCGCTCCACGGCAGCAGGTCGAATTCCGCGCCGCGCCTTGCGATGTTGTAGAGAATCTGGTTGGTCGCGCACGCGTCGCCGCCGGGCGTAGCGAACAGCTCCTCCATGTCGTCGGTGTCGAAGTTGCTCACGCCCCAGTGACGGATCTTGCCCGCGCGCACGAGCGCTTCGAACCCTTCGACCGTCTCTTCGAGCGGCACCCCGCCGCGCCAGTGCAGCAGATAGAGATCGAGCCGGTCGGTGCCGAGACGTTTCAGGCTCGCCTCGCACGCGCGCGCGACGCCGCTGCGGCTCGCGTTGTGCGGATACGCCTTGCTCACCAGAAACACCTCGTCGCGCAGGCCCTGCAAAGCCTCTCCGACGAGGCGCTCGGTCGCGCCGTCGCCGTACATCTCGGCGGTGTCGATGAGCGTCATGCCGAGCGCCACGCCTTCGCGCAGCGCGGCGATTTCCGCCGCGCGATGCGCGCTGCGCTCGCCCATTTCCCACGTGCCCTGCCCCAGCTTCGGAATGCGTTCGCCGTCCGGCAATGCGACGCTTGCAATATCGGTCGTCATGATCTCCCTTTGCGCGCCGCAACGGCGCCCACTGGCAAAGAACGGCCAGTGTATCGCCTCGCGCGCAATGCGGTCATACGCACTCTCGCAAGCCGTTCATTTCCGCGATTGCGCATCGATGACATAAAATTGCCCTTCGCCTTTCATGCCTGCCTCCCATGAACGCACCCACGGAAGACCGCTGGCGCGACCTGCGCCCGGACCCGGACAACGACACGCCGCTCTATCTGCAGCTCGCGCGCAAGCTGAGCCTCGCGATCCACGACAATCGCTGGAACGCGGGCGAAGCCCTGCCTTCGGAGCGCGTACTCGCGGAGTCGCTCGGCGTTTCGCGCATCACGGCGCGCAAGGCGATCGCGCTGCTCGTCGAGCAGGGCCTGATTCGCCGCACGCAAGGCGCGGGCAGCTTCATCACGCCGCGCATCGAAGACCCGCTCTCGCGCCTCACGAGCTTCAGCGAGATGCTGCGCCAGCGCGGCTTCACGCCGAGTTCGCGCTGGCTCTCGCGCGAAATCCAGCCCGCAAGCCGCGATGAAGTGATCCAACTCGGGCTCTCGCCGGCGGCGGCCGTCACGCGCCTGAAGCGCCTGCGTCTGGCCGACGGCATCGTCATGGCCGTCGAAAACTCGACCTTTCCCGCCGCGCTGATTCCCGACCCGAACGCGATCGGCGATTCGCTCTATAGCTTTCTCGAACAGCGCGGGCTTTCGATCGTGCGCGCGCTGCAACACTTTCGCGCCGTGAACGCGAGCGACGAAATCGCGCGGCAGATGAGCATCGCGCCCAACGAGGCGCTGCTGCTCATCACGCGCGTGGGCTATACGTCCGATCAGCGCGCCATCGAACTCACCGATACCTACTGCCGCAACGATTATTACGATTTCGTCGCGGAATTGCGCAAGTAGCGCGCGAAAACGCGACAGCGTCTAGTCGTTCCATGCCGGCGCATCGCTGCCGATCGGCACCGGCGGCCGCGCATGAAACGCCGGCGTGAGTTCGAGCTGCTCGGCGGGCGCCACCGCGCGCACGCGCCCGAACGGCGAGTCCATTTCCTCCAGGCAATCGGTGAGATCGGCCGCGCCCACCTCGGGTGCCTGCTGGCCGTCTTCGAGCGTGCCCATCGTCTGCAGCCAGCGGCCCGTTTGCGCGAGGGAAAGGCGCACGTGCCAGCTGCCGCCTTCGCGCACGCGCCGGGCGAGCGCGACCATCGCGCCGAACGCGGCGAGATAGCCCGTGGCGTGATCGAGCGCCTGGCAGGGCAGCGGGCGGGCCGTGGTGAATGGCTGCGCGCCGGCTGCGCCGTTGCCGTGTTTTGCCGCGGCGACGCTCTCGGCCCACACGATGCCGCTCGCCGACTGCACGAGGCTGTCAAAGCCGCGCCGCTCGCGCCACGGCCCGCGATGCCCATACGCGCCGATCGACACGCACACGATGCCGGGCCGCACCTGCGCGAGCGCTTCGGGCGCGAAGCCGCGCGCGGCGAGCGCGCCCGGCCGGTACCCTTGCACGAACACATCGGCGTCGCGCGCGAGTGCGCGTAACTGCTCGCACGCGGCTGCGTCACGCAGGTCGAGCGTGGCCGAGCGCTTGCTGCGGCCGTTGTCGATTACGAGCGGCGCGATGTTCGGCAGATGCGGGCCGTTGATGAGCAGCACGTCCGCGCCGTGTTGACCGAGCGTGCGCCCCGCCACCGGCCCCGCGATGATGCGCGTGAGGTCGAGCACGCGTACGCCTTCCAGCGGACGCGCGCCGCCACCCGCTCGCGGCGCCTCGGCGGGCGCGTCGCCGATGCGCTCGATCTCGAACAGCGGCAGGCTCGCCACCGCCTTCGCCTGCTCGTGCGCGGCCCATTCGCGCGGTGCGCGCACGAGCGCGGCGCACAGGCCCGCTTGCGCGAGCGCTTCGTCGAGCGCCGCGCCTTCCCAGCCAAGAATCGCGCGCGCGACGGCGTCGCGGTCGTCCGCGCATTGGAGCACGCGCAGGATGCCCGCGAGGTGATGCGGGAAGTTCGCGTGCAGCTGGATCCAGCGGCCGTCGCCGGTCGGGAAATGGCCCGTCACCGGATGACGCAGCTCCGTGGGCGGCTTGCCGTCCACACTCAAATAGCGCTCGCTGCGAAACGCGGCGAGCGCGCGGCGCACGTCGATCGCGACGCGCTGCATCCGGCCCGTGCGCAGCGCGTGCAGTTGCGCGGCCGCGAGCCCCGCCGCGCCGATGCTCGCCGCCGCGAGCGTGCCCACGCGAAAAATCGACGGCAAGCCGGGATCGACGCCTTCCATGTCGAGCCAGTCGAGCGCGGACGGGTCGCAGGCTGCCAGCATCCAGAGGTGTTCGAGCGCGTCGCGTGGCGTCATGGCGTGCAGTCCTTTTGCGAGGGAAGCGAGGAGAAAATGAGCCAAAGTGATGTCACGCATCGTCGCGCCGCTCGAATCCCGGATCAATCTTGATTATGATGATCAACATAGATTGATTTCTCCGGTTCCAGGAGGCGAGCCACCATGTCCAGCTATATGACCGCGGAACAAGCCGCTATCGAACTCGGCATCAGCCGGGCCACGCTCTACGCCTATGTGAGCCGCGGACTCATCGCCTCGGCGCCCTCGCCCCATGGCCGCCACAACCGCTACGACGCCGCCGAGGTGCGCCGCCTCGCGCGCCGCAAGGCCGATGGCAAGCGCGCGGGCAAGGTCGCGCAGAAGGTGCTCGACTGGGGCGTGCCCGTGCTCGAATCGTCGATCACGTTGATCGCCGACGGCAAGCTCTTTTATCGCGGCGAGGACGCCATCGCGCTCGCGCGTCAGGCCTCGCTCGAAGAGGTCGCGGCGCTGCTGTGGCAATGCGCGCCGCGCCGCGTGCTGCAGGCGCCCGAGGCGCCCATCGCGGCCGCGCAATGGTCCGCATGGCTGAAGATCTGGAGCGGGCACACACCGCTCGAACGCGCGCTCGTGCTGTTGCCCGCCGCCGCCGCGCAGATGCCGCGCATCTGGGCGCAAGGCCGCGACGCGCAAATCGACACCGCTGCGATGCTCATGCGCCTGCTCGCGGCGGCGCTCGTTTCCACCGCGCCGTCGAACGAGCCGCTGCACCGCCAGCTAGGCGAGGCGTGGGGCGTGCGCTCGCGTGCGCAAACCGACTTGCTGCGCGCCGCGCTCGTGCTGTGCGCGGACCACGAACTGAACGCCTCGACGTTCACGGTGCGCTGCATCACCTCCACCGGCACGCATCTGTTCGGCGCGGCAACGGGCGGCCTGGCCGCGCTGGCCGGGCCGCGCCACGGCGGCGAAACCACGCGCGTGGCCGCGCTGTTCGACGAAGCCGCGCGCGCCGACGACCTGCATCGCTATCTTGCCGACCGTCTCGCGCCCGACGAACTCGGCGCAGCCGTGCCGCTGTCCGGCTTCGGCCATCCGCTCTATCCCGCTGGCGACCCGCGCGCGCGCCTCTTGCTGGACCTGCTCGCCCACCGCGCGCCGGCGCGCTCGCCGATGGACGAAGTCGACGCGCTCGCCCAGGCCGTGGCCGAGACGAGCGGCGCGCGGCCGACGCTCGACTACGCGCTCGCCGCCATCGAGCGCGTGCTGGGGCTGCCGCGCGGCGCGGCGTTCACGCTGTTCGCCGCGGGCCGCGTGACGGGCTGGATCGCGCATGCGCTCGAACAGACCGCCGACGGCAGGCTGATCCGTCCGCGCGCGCGCTACGTGGGGGAAATGGCAGGCGGGACGACGCCTGCCGCCCGGCACATCGCGTAGCACGAGCAACGACGCCAACCCGGCTCAACCCGCCGCCCGGACGCCCCACTGCCCGCGCTGCACCCAGCCGCGCAACGCCTCGCCGATGCGCGCCGCGACACCGCTCGCACCCGCCGCGCGCACGCGTTCCATGTCGACCGGCGCCACCGTCCACGCCGGCGCAGCGGCGCTTGCGCCGCCCAGCGCCAGCACGAAACGCGCCCCTTCGCGGCCCGCGCTCACGTGCACGCGCACGCCCGCGGCCAGTCCGATCGACTCGCCGGCGCGCAGCCAGTAGTCGCCGGCGTCGCCCGCGATCGTGAGCCACAGTTCGCCCTCGCTCACATGCAATTGAATTGCCTCGCCGAGCCGCCAGGTTTCGACGGGCTCGCCATGTTCCAGTTCGAAGATTCGGATTTCGCGCATTGCCGTGCTCCTTGCAGACTGGCCGCCGAGTCACCCTCGGATGGCCGTGGGAAGGCTGGCTGACAAGGACTTGAAGCGCCTTCCCGGTAGGAGCATTATTGCGATCAGTGACGCACGATCCCATGTACAGTTCCGAACAGTTCATCTGGAACTGTGCAGCCAAAAAACCGAACAGTCACTGCCGTTTCAAACCGCAGCCTCAAGCGGCCTACCCAGCGAGACCCAGATGAAACTCGAACTCGACCGCGCGAGCGATGTGCCGCTCACCGACCAGATCGTCACCGGCGTGCAGACGTGGATCCGCTCGCGCGCGGCGCACCCGGGCTCGCGCCTGCCGTCGATCCGCCAGTTCGCCGCCGATTACGCCATCAGCCGCTTTCCCGTGATCGAGGCCTATGACCGGCTCGTCTCGCTCGGCTATCTGGACTCGCGCCACGGCTCGGGTTTTTACGTGAGCGAGCACGCGCGCTCGGGACTCTCCGGCATGGGCACCTGCGACCTCTCGAACGCCGCCGACGAATCGGGTCACCTGCTCAGCCAGCTCGAACGCGAGGGCGAACTGCTGCAGCTCGACAGCGGCTCGATCCCGCAGGCGTGGCGCGACATCGACGCGCTCGGCCAGGCGATCCGCCATGTGTCGCGCAGCGACCCCGCTAGCCTCGTCGACTACGGCACGCCAACGGGCGACGCCACGCTGCGCGAGCATCTGCGCAACCGGCTCGCGCCGCTTGGCATCGTCGCCGAGACGCAGCAGATCCTCATTACCGAAGGCGCGAGCGAAGGCCTCGACCTGCTCATGCGCTACATGCTCAAGCCCGGCGACACGGTATTTGTCGAGGACCCAGGCTACTACAACCTGTACGGTCTGCTGAAACTGCACGGGGTGCGCCTCGTGGGCATCCGCCGCACGGCGAGCGGACCCGACCTCGACCATTTGCACGCGATGCTCGCCGAGCACCATCCGCGCGCGTTCTTCGTCAACACGGTGTTCCACAACCCGACCGGCTCGACGATCTCGCCGCCTGTCGCGTTCCGCCTGCTGCAGCTTGCGCGCGAGCACCGCTTCACGATCGTCGAGGACGACATCTACGCCGACTTTCAGGCCGATCCCACCGACCGGCTCGCGGCGCTGGACCAGTTCGAGCACGTCGTGTACGTGGGCGGACTTTCGAAGACGCTCTCCTCGGCGCTGCGCGTGGGCTATGTGGTCGCCAACCCGGCGATCGTGCGCGATCTCGCGGCCATCAAGGCGCTCACCAGCATCAGCGGCTCGCGCTTCTCGCAGGCCGTGGCCGCCACGCTGCTCGAGCGCGGCGCGTATCGCAAATACCTCGAACGACTGCGCCGGCGCATCGCCGAGGCGCAAGGATCGGCCACGCGCACGCTCGAAGCGCATGGGTGGGAGCTGTTCGGCAGCGCGGCGGCGTCGACCGCCGCGGCGAGCGCGGCGCGCGGCTATGCGCAAACGGGCGGCAAGTTCGTCTGGGCGCGCGTGCCGCACGTGGAGGATTCCACCCGCCTCGCCGCCTGCGGCGAGCCGCTCGGCGTGGCGGTCTCGCCGGGCAGCCACTTCCGCCCGCAAGGCGAGGCGAGCCCGTGGATTCGCATCAACGTGGCGCTCACGCTCGACCCGCGCGCCCAGGCTTTCTTCGCGGCGGCGGCGCGCCTCGACGGATAAACGCGCGAGGCGCCGCACGCCCCGGCGCCTCGGCCGCTTACGCCACATTTGCGGCAGCCGGCCCGGCCGTCTGCGTGCGCGCGCCGTTTTCCCTACAATGGCGCTTGCCTGCGCGCCCCTCTCCTCGCCCATGTCCGAATCCACCGCTGCGTCCAGCACCACTGCGTCGCCCCGCTCGCTGTCCGTGATGCTGTGGCTCGTCGCCACCGGCTTCTTCATGCAGACCCTCGATTCGACCATCGTCAACACGGCGTTGCCGGCGATGGCGAGGAGCCTCGGCGAACTACCGTTGCGCATGCAATCAGTGGTGATCGCGTATTCGCTCACGATGGCGGTGATGATTCCCGTATCGGGCTGGCTCGCGGACAAGCTCGGCACGCGGCGCGTGTTCCTCGGCGCGATCTTCGTGTTCACGGTCGGCTCGCTCCTGTGCGCGAGCGCCCATACACTGAACCAGCTCGTGGCCTCGCGCGTCGCGCAAGGTGTGGGCGGCGCCATGCTGCTGCCGGTCGGCCGTCTTGCCGTGCTGCGCACGTTTCCCGCGGAACGCTATCTGCCCGCGCTCTCGTTCGTGGCGATTCCGGGGCTGATCGGCCCGCTCATCGGCCCGACGCTCGGCGGCTGGCTCGTGCAGATCGCCTCGTGGCACTGGATCTTTCTCATCAACGTGCCGGTGGGCGTGGTGGGCTGCATCGCCACCTTCATCTTCATGCCCGACAGCCGCAACCCCGACACGCCGCGCTTCGACCTGCCGGGCTACCTGCTGCTCGTGATCGGTATGCTCGCGATTTCGTTCGCGCTCGACGGGCGCAGCGAATTCGGCATCCAGCACGCCACGGTGCTCGTGCTCTTCATCCTTTCGCTCGCCGCGTTCGTGGCCTACGGGCTGCACGCGGTGCGCACGCCACAGCCGATCTTTTCGCTCGACCTTTTCAAGATCCACACCTTCAGCGTGGGGCTGCTCGGCAACCTGTTCGCGCGCATCGGCAGCGGCGCGATGCCGTATCTGATTCCGCTGCTGCTTCAGGTGGCGCTCGGCTACACGGCGTTCGAGGCCGGCCTCATGATGCTGCCCACGGCCGCCGCGGGCATGTTCTCCAAGCGCCTCGTGACGTATCTCATCATGCGCTACGGCTACCGCAGCGTGCTGGTCTCGAACACGGTGCTCGTGGGCCTCATGATGGCGAGCTTCGCGCTTTCCACGCCCCACGAGCCGCTGTGGATGCGCATCGCGCAACTGGCGATCTTCGGCGCCGTGAACTCGATGCAGTTCACGGCGATGAACACGCTCACGCTCAAGGACCTCGGCACGGGCGGCGCGAGCAGCGGCAACAGCCTTTTCTCGCTCGTGCAAATGCTCTCGATGAGCCTCGGCGTGACCGTCGCGGGCGCGCTGCTCACCACCTTCACGGGCATCATGGGCCACAAGACGGGCGAGAACGTGATTCCGGCGTTCCACGCGACCTTCATTTGCGTGGGCATCATCACGGCGGGCTCGTCGTGGATCTTCGCGCAGCTCTCGTCGGACCTGCGCCGCACCGCGAAGAAGACCGATCCGTCCGAGCGGACCTGACAGCGCGCCTGACAAGCCGGGCCCGGGGTCGTTGCGGTCGCATCCTCACCGCCGGCGCGCGCACCGCAAAGGTGCGGCGCGCCTCGTGGCTGTGCGTCGCCTGGTTTCGCGCCGAATTCACGCACCATCCCGCACGCTATCCCGAAATAGCGCGTGCGCCACCGCACGGGCCAACGGGCACGGGACTTGGGACTCGCATACTTTTTGCTGTTCTATCCTGTAAACTGGACGCTCACGCGTCCCGCCCGTCACGTCCGTCCCGAGCGCCATCGAAACGAAATGACCAGCATGATCGACATCGATCCCCCCGGTTTCCAGTCTCGCCCCATCGCCGGCGAAGAAGGCGCCCGCCGCACCGTGCTATACGGCGGCTACACCGTCTTCAGCGTGTTCCAGCCCGTGTTTTCGGTCGCGCACCGGCGCGCGATCGGCTATCACGCGTCGCTGCGCGCGCACGACGAGCAAGGCCAGCACGTGCCCTCGCAGGAGGTGTTCACGCAGGCGGCGCGCCGCGGCGACCTGCTCGAACTGGGGCGTCTCGCGGAATCGCTGCATCTGGGCAACTTCAACGCGTTCGATTCGCATGACGAATGGCTCTTTCTGAGCCTGCACCCGGCCGCGCTCATGGACACGAGCTACGGCGACGCCCTGCTCGCCGGCCTCAAGGCGCTCGGCCTGCAGCCGCAGCGCGTGGTGCTGGAAGTGTCGGAACAGGCGGGCGGCGAGAATTCGCGCTTCGCGGAGATCATCGACGGATTGCGCAAGGCGGGCTTCGTGATCGCGCTGGATGGCTTCGGCGCGAAGCATTCGAACATCGACCGCGTGTGGCAGGTGCGGCCCGACATCGTCACGCTCGACCGCAGCCTGCTCGCCCAGGCGAGCCGCCACGCGCATATCGAGCGCGTGCTGCCGGGGCTCGTCTCGATGCTGCACGAGTCGGGTCAGCTCGTGCTCGTAGGCGGCCTTTCGACCGAGCGCGACGCGCTGATCGCGCTGGAAAGCAACGCCGACTTCGTGCAGGGCGCGTATTTCGCGCGGCCCGACGTCGAGCCCGTGCCGCCGGCCAAGGCCGCGCAGCTCATGGACGATCTTTCGGCGCGCCTGCGCGAGCGCGTGGCCGCGCGCGAGCGTTCGCAGTCGGCGCGCCTCGCGCCGTACGTGAGCGCCATCGAAGCGGCCGCGAAGCAGCTTGCCGAGGGCGCGACCATGAGCGACGCCACGCTGCCGCTGCTCGGCCTCGACGACACGGCGCGCTGCTTCCTGCTCGACGCGTCGGGCCGCCAGATCGGCGACAACGTGCTGCCCGACGGCCGCACGTCGCAGCGCGCCAAGCGCTTCCGGCCGCTGCTGCATTCTGAAGGCGCAAGCTGGGAACGGCGGCCTTACTTCATCGGCGCAAGGAAGGCGCCAGGCCGCGTGCAGTTCACGCCGCCCTATCTGTCGATCAACGAGGCGCACCTGTGCGTCACGGCCTCGGTCGCCTTGCAAACGGAGCACGGCGTGCAGGTACTGTGCGTCGATATCAACTGGGACGCCGCGTTGCGCGGCTAGCCTGCGTTCAGGCTGAGGCTCACGCTCACGCGAAGACGACGGGCTGCGTGAGCTGGGTCGCGCAACCGTGTGTGGCGCACGCGCGAGCGGTGACGGTAAGCGTGGACACGCACACCGCGCCGTCGCTCGAAGCGAGCCGGGCCAGCATCTTGCGCACCGCCTCGCCGCCGAAAGCCCGGTTGGCCGCCTGGAGCCTGTTGGCCGGCTCCGCGCTCCCTTCTTCCATCGCCGCGACACAAACCACCGGCTCGGGCAGCCCGTCGCGGTCGTCGCGCACATGCAGCCAGGCGGCGAGCGCGCCGTCCTGCGCGACGAGCGCCACGCCCGGCTCGCCGTCCAGCGCAAGCGCTTCGGCGCGCAGAACGCGCGCAACGGGCGCTTCTTGCGGGACCTCGCTGCGAGACTCTTCGGCCGCGCTCGCCACGACCAGCGCGTTTGCCGTCACCCCCAGCAAATCCATCAATCCCACGCGATCCTGTGCTTGCAGTACGTCACGCAAGCGCTCGACCGTGCGCGCGTGCCGCACTTTGTCTGCTGGCGCCGCTTGCGGCACGGCCTCGCGAGCGAGCCGAACACGGGCACGCCGCACGATCTGCCGGCAATGCTCGTTCGTGCAGCCGGTGAGCGCGCCGATCTGCGCATAGTCGCAGTCGAAGGCCTCGCGCAGCACGAACACCGCCTGCTCGAGCGGTCCCAGCCTTTCGAGCAGCAGCAGCAGCGCGTCCGAGAAGCGCCGCGCGCGCAAGCCCGCCTCTTCCGCAGAAGGCGCCGCGTCGTCGAGCCACGCGGCCTCGTGCTCGCCCGCTTGCTCGCGACGCAAACGCCGCAGCCGGTCGATCGCAAGGCGCACGGTGACCGTGGCGAGCCACGCCTGCGGGACGCGCAGGGCTTGTGCGTCCGCGTCGCGCCAGCGGAACCACGCGTCCTGCACGACGTCCTCGGCCTCCGCACGGCTGCCCAGCACGCGTGCGGCCAGCGCAATGAGCCGAGCGCGCGCCTCGCCGAAGGCGGCGGCGCGGCGCGCGTCGGTCCACGCTGCCGGTGCCGGATCGGCTTCGTCGCTCACTGGGGTCGCTGCCTCATTACACCCGGTGCCTTCCGGACTCGTTCCTTCGATTGTGTCGATCGCCTGCGTCATTCGCTTCGCTCCTTCGCCATGCGTGCTCGCTGCCGCCCTTTCCCTCATGACGTCCGGCACGCGGCCGGCGTGACAGCCTCACGCAAAAATATTTTCGTCACGGGCGACCCGCGGCGGGCGTCATGGCAGCAGTGGCGCAATCGCGCCGCCTACGGAAAAAACACGAGGCCCGTCATGCCATCCTTTGCACTGAATCATGCAGCATTGCCGCCGAGCGCGCTCAATCTCGTCCCGACCGTAATCGAAACCTCGGGGCGCGGCGAGCGCGCCTACGACATCTACTCACGCCTCCTGCGCGAGCGCATCGTGTTCCTCGTCGGGCCGGTGACCGAACAAAGCGCGAGCCTCGTGGTCGCGCAACTGCTCTTTCTCGAAGCGGAAAACGCGGACAAGGACATCAGCTTCTATATCAACTCGCCGGGCGGTTCGGTCTACGACGGACTCGCCATTTACGACACGATGCATTTCATCAAGCCCGATGTCTCGACGCTGTGCACGGGTTTCGCCGCCAGCATGGGGTCGTTTTTGCTCGCCGCGGGTGCAAAGGGAAAACGCTTCGCACTACCGAACGCACGCATCATGATCCATCAACCTTCGGGAGGCGGCCAGGGCACCGCCGCCGATGTCGAGCTGCAGGCGCGCGAGATCCTGTACCTGCGCGAGCGCCTGAACGCGATACTCGCCGCGCGTACCGGACGCGGCATCGAGCAGATCGCGCACGACAGCGACCGCGACAACTTCATGTCGGCCCACGCGGCCGCCGAGTACGGCCTGATCGACCGCGTGCTCGAGTCGCGCGACGACCCGTTGCTGCGCTAAAGCGCTGTGTCCGCGGCTCGCGGGCTCACGCGAGCCGCACGGCGAGCCACGCCGCCAGCACGCCCTTGTACTCGGCGACCAGCAGCTTGCGCTCCTTCGGCTTCGCCGCGGCGTATAGTGGGTTGAGGCTCTTGATGACCTGCAGCATGACTTCGGCCACGCGATAGGCCTCGTCCGACGCAAGCGCCGGCTGATAACGCAGGAAGAGCGCCGTGAAACGCTGGCGCAGCAGATTGCGCACGGCCGCATCGCGCTTGAAGCCGAGCGGCACGGATAGCAGCGGCAAATACGCGGGATAGTCGTGCATCAGATCGACCATCAAGTCGAACAGCCGCTCGACGAGTTGCGCGAGCGGCAGCTTGCCTGCATCGTCGTGCGCGGCGATGAGCGCGCTCCAGCGCGCGTCCATTTCGTCGCCATAGCGCTTGCGCAGCGCGAGGGCCAGTGCCTCCTTGTTCGGAAAGTACTGATACGCCGCGCCCACCGAAACGCCCGCCTGCTGCGCGATCTGCGTCATCGTCGCCGCTTCGAAGCCGCGCTCGGCGAAGGCTTCGCCTGCGGCTTCGAGCAGCGCGTCGACCGTGCGCGCCGCGCGTTCCTGACGCGGCACGCGCCGGGCGTTGGCGCGTGCCTCTTCCTTTTGCGCCTCTTTGCGCGCAAGCGGGTCTGCCGCCATATCTGAAGCCTCCTTCACATTCGTGTATGATTATGTGAAGCCATCCTCACATATAGGTGAACCATGACGCAAGCACTTTCACTGAATGCGCGCACCACGGCGCTCGTGATGATCGACCTTCAGCACGGCATCGTAGGCCGCCAGATCGCGCCCTATAGCGGCGCGCAGGTCGTCGCCAACGCCAAACCGCTCGCCGACGCACTGCGCGCCAAGGGCGGCACCGTCGTCTGGGTGCACGTGCTCCTGAACGAACTGCTCGCGTTGCCCGCCGACGCGCCCGGCCGCACGCCCGACACGCCGCCCGCACCGGCCGAAGCCTCGGAACTCGTGCCCGAGATCGGCGCGCAACCCGAGGACGTGATCGTCGCCAAGCGCCAGTGGGGCGCGTTCTACGGCACGAACCTCGAGCAGCAACTGCGCCGCCGCGGCATCGACACCATCGTCATCGGCGGCATCGCCACGAACTTCGGCGTCGAATCCACCGCGCGCGCGGCGTTCGATCTCGGCTTCAAGCTCGTGTTCGTCGAAGATGCCACCTCGGGTCTGAACGAAGAGATGCATCAGTTCTCGTTCGAGAAACTGTTTCGCCACATGGGCCACGTGCGCTCGACGCAGGAAACCATCGCCGCGTTTGCGTAAATTCGTTTGTATAAAACGCTTCGCACAAAACAAAAAAGCCCTCGACTCGCATCGAGGGCTTTTGCATGTGCCGCAGCCAGTGCGGCGCATTCAGCAGGGCTTCGTATTACGCGAAGTTCTGTGCTGCGAAGTTCCAGTTCACGATGTTCCAGAACGCTTCGACGAACTTCGGACGCGCGTTGCGGTAGTCGATGTAGTAAGCGTGTTCCCACACGTCGATCGTGAGGAGCGCCTTGGCGTCGGTCGTGAGCGGGGTGGCGGCGTTGCTGGTCGACACGATGTCGAGCGAGCCGTCAGCCTTCTTCACGAGCCACGTCCAGCCCGAACCGAAGTTGCCCACGGCAGCCTTCGTGAAGGCCTCCTTGAACGCGTCGTAAGAGCCCCACTTGGCGTTGATCGCGTCGCCGAGCGCGCCCGACGGTGCGCCGCCGCCTTGCGGCGAGAGGCTGTTCCAGAAGAACGTGTGATTCCAGATCTGCGCCGAGTTGTTGAACACGCCACCCGACGACTTCTTGACGATCTCTTCGAGCGAGAGCTTTTCGAACTCGGTGCCCGGAATCAGGTTGTTCAGATTCGTGACGTAAGCCTGGTGGTGCTTGCCGTAGTGGAACTCGAGCGTCTCTTCCGACATGTGCGGAGCGAGGGCGTTCTTCGCGAACGGCAGCGGCGGGAGCGTAAATGACATGATGCGGTTCCTTCGTCGTGTTATGGGGAGTTCTGCGTGATAACCGGCATGGAGCACTCGATTGTAGGCGAGTTGGAATAACCCCGCAAACGAGCGGCCTTTATGCCGGATATCGTTTGCGCAGGGCTTTTCCGAATGAACCGCGATGCGTTTTGCGCCGATGCAACGACGCTCGAACAACGCTTTCCATGCCTGCTTGGCGCGCAGGCGAGACGGCTGCAATCGCGTTGCAATCTTCGCGCAACCGGTGTGCAAACTTCCTGCAACGAGACTGCAACAATCGCTTGCCGCGACGATATTTCGTCGAGGCGAAGCGATCCTCGCTGAGCAGCAAGCAACGGGCCCGGCAGGCCGGCTGCGAGCCCAGATCAGAAACCGTCGGCGAGGCGCGGCTGGACATCGGCGAGCGCGACGTCGGCGCTGCCCTGCGCGAGATGCACGGTGAGCCGCTTGCCGGGCTTGAGCGTGGCGGGCGAGCGCACCGCTGCACCGGTTTGCGCATCGAGCAGCGCCGCGTAGCCGCGCTCGAACGTGCGTTGCGGGCTCAGCACTTCGAGGCGGGCCGTGAGCTCCGAAACGCGCGCCGCTTCGCGCTCGCGCTGGCGCGCGAAGGCGCCGTCCAGACGCCGGCCGAGCGACTCCAGCTGGGCGCGCTGCGCGGCGGCGTCGGGCCGCGCGCGCTGCCAGCGCATCTGCATGACGTTCAGGCGCGCACGCGCCTCGGCGCTGGCACGCGAGCCGGCCGAAGCGAGCCGTATCGTCAGCTGGCGCAGGTGCGTGCGCTGCTGCGCGAGCCGCTCGACGGGCGAAACGAGCCGGCGCGCCAGCCAGTCGAGCTGCTGCGCGCACCGCTCGAGCAGACGGCCGAAATCGCGTGCGAGCGTGGCATGGCGCTGGTCGAGGTCGCGCAGCAGCAGCGTGCGCTGCGGACTAACGAGTTCCGCCGCGCCAGTGGGCGTCGGCGCGCGCACGTCGGCGGCAAAATCGGCGATCGTGAAATCGGTTTCGTGCCCCACGCCGCTCACCACGGGAATGGCGCTGGCCGCGATCGCGCGGGCAAGCGCCTCGTCGTTGAACGACCACAGGTCCTCGATCGAGCCGCCGCCGCGGCACAGCACGAGCACGTCCACCTCGTTGCGCGCGTTCGCTGTCTCCAGCATCGCCGTGAGTTTTTCCGCCGAGCCCGCGCCCTGCACCGGCGCGGGGTAGACGATCACCGGCACGTGCGGCGCGCGGCGGCACAGCGTGGTCAGCACGTCGCGCAGCGCGGCGGCCTGCATCGACGTAATCACGCCGATGGCGCGCGGATGCGAGGGCAGCGCGCGTTTGCGCTCAGGGTCGAAGAGCCCTTCGGCTTCGAGTTGCGCCTTCAGCCGCAGGAAGGCTTCATAAAGGCGGCCCTGGCCGGTACGCCGCACGGCCTCGACATTCAGCTGGAGTTCGCCGCGCGGCTCGTACATCGTGACGAGCGCGCGCACTTCGATACGGTCGCCTTCGCGCGGCGTGAATTCGGCGTACTGCGCACGGCCACGGAACATCACGCAGCGAATCTGCGCCTGGGCGTCCTTGATCGAGAAGTACCAGTGGCCGCTCGCGGCGCGCGTAAAGTTGGAAACTTCGCCGGAAATCCATGCAAGCGGGAACGTGCGCTCGAGCATCGAGGCGATCGCCCGGTTGAGCGCCGAGACCGGCACGACGACGTCGCCCGAAGGCGCGGAGGAAGCGGAGAAGCGGTCGGATAGCATGCGTAAGGGTGTGGAGAAACCTTGGCCGGACAGACGATAGACCGTTCGGGGGGCGATAGTCCAGCACGAATGAGACCCGGCCCGCAAGCCGCGCGAAGTGTCCACATCGGCGCTGTCATGCGGCATGCTGACCGCAGCCGGCCCGCAAACGCTGAAAAAATCGCTCACGCCATTGATTTCTATACGTTTTTTATCGATATCACATCCTTACAGGCCGATGGAGAGGCCGAGGAATGGGCTTTTGCGCCTTCCCGGGATGTACTTCTCCACAAAGTTATCCACAGGCGTCGATTTTTCGGGCGTTTCGCGCGGCTTGCAGGCAACCGACAGTTGCGTGCGGCCCGGCAACTTGCCGCGTAACGCCTACCCGCGCTAGAGTGCCGGGTTCACGAACGCCTGTGCCGCATCACTCGCATACGCAGGTCATTCGTCTGCCGTCCTGTTTGTCACTCAGCTCACCTGGAACCGGAGAACCGACCCGATGCCCGCCCTGCCTGTCTGCTTCCCGCATACCGCGTGCGGCGCTTCGCGCGCAAATTACCGCGCATATTGCCGATGAGCGGCCCCGTCTCCAGTCTCAAGGAACGCCTCGAAGCGCAGTTTGCGCACGCCTGGCAACGCCGCGGCGCACTCGCCTGGGGGCTCACGCCGCTCGCCGCCGCGTTCGCCGCCGTGAGCGGTGCGCGCCGCGCCGCCTTCGCGGCGGGCTGGCTCAAGAGCGTTCGTGTGGGCGTGCCCGTGGTGGTGGTCGGCAACGTGACCGTGGGTGGCACGGGCAAGACGCCCACGGTGATCGCGCTCGTCGAGGCGCTGCGCGCCGCGGGCTTCTCGCCGGGCGTGGTCTCGCGCGGGTATGGCGCGAAAATCGCCCGCCCCACGCCCGTCACGGCCGATACGCCCGCGCGCCTTTGCGGCGACGAACCCCTGTTGATCGCCCGCCGCACGGGCGTGCCCGTCTGGGTCTCGCCCGACCGCGTGGCCGCGGCCACGGCGCTGTGCGGCGCTCACGGCGATGTCGACGTGATCGTGAGCGACGACGGCCTGCAGCACTACCGCCTGGTGCGCGACGTCGAGATCGTGGTGTTCGACCATCGCCTGGGCGGCAATGGCTTTCTGCTGCCGGCGGGCCCGCTGCGTGAGCCGCTCTCGCGCCGGCGCGACGCCACGCTGGTGAACAACCCGTTCGAGCGCACGCTGCCGGCCTGGCCCAATACGTTCGCGCTCAAGCTCGAACCCGCCGACGCCTGGCATCTCGCCAATCCGGCGCTGCGGCGTCCGCTCGCGCAGTTTGCCGCCGGCGCGGCCGCAGTGGGGCAAGACGCAGGCACACAGGGATCGCCGGGCGCGCTGCGCCTCGTGGCGGCGGCCGGCATCGGTTCGCCGGAGCGCTTTTTCGCGACGCTGCGCGCGGCCGGCCTCGCGCCGCAAACGCTGCCGCTGCCCGACCACTACGCCTACGCAACCAACCCGTTCGCCGACGTCACCGCCGACGCGATCCTGGTCACTGAAAAGGATGCAGTAAAATTGGGGGCTTGGAACGACGCGCGCATCTGGGTCGTCCCCGTTGAAGCCGCGCTCGATCATCGCCTCATTACCCTGGTTGTGGAGAAACTTCGTGGACGCTCGTCTGCTTGAAATCCTGGTCTGCCCGATCTGCAAGGGCCCGCTCAGCTATGACCGCGCCGCGCAGGAGCTGATCTGCAACGCCGACAAGCTCGCCTACCCGATCCGGGACGGCATTCCGGTCATGCTCGTCGACGAAGCGCGTCAAACCGTGGAAGGCACGCCGGTCGATCCGCACGGGCCGAGCGCCGCGTAAGGCGCGCGGGCGGCGCCACCCGCGCCGCTCACTCCGCTCATCTCGTCTTACTGGCTCGAAACCGGGTCACGCGCGCCGCCGCCCGGCGCGCTGTCGTCTCCCAAGGCGGTTTCCCGAACCGGTTTCCCCAATCCCCCTTTCCTGTCCTAGCTCGAACTGGCCATGACCGCACCCGTGCAACCCTTCATCGCCGTCGTCCCGGCGCGTCTCGCGTCCACGCGGCTGCCGAACAAACCGCTCGCCGACATCGGCGGCAAGCCCATGGTGGTGCGCGTGGCCGAGCGCGCGCGCGCTTCGGGCGCGCAGCAGGTGCTGATCGCCTCGGACGCCCAGAGCGTGCTCGACGCCGCCCGCGCCCACGGTTTCGAGGCCGTGCTCACGCGCGCCGACCACCCGTCAGGCACCGACCGCTTAGCCGAGGTCGCCGAGCACTACGGCTGGAGCGACGAAACGATCGTCGTCAACGTGCAGGGCGACGAGCCGCTGATCGACCCCGCGCTCGTGTGCGACGTTGCGTCGCACCTCGCCGCGCACCCCGAATGCGCGATCGCCACTGCCGCGCATCCCATCACGGCGCCCGACGAAATCTTCAGCCCGAACGTCGTGAAGGTCGTGCTGGACGCACGCGGCGTTGCACTCTACTTCTCGCGCGCGCCCATTCCCTGGGCCCGCGACGCCTGGCAGCCCCACTGGTCGCCGGCGCGCCTCGATCTCGGCGCAATGCCCGCCCCGCCGGCTCCCGCGACCGTTTATCGCCATATCGGCCTGTACGCGTACCGCGCGAAATTCCTGCGCAGCTACCCCTTGCTCGCGCATTCGCCGATCGAGCAGGTCGAGGCGCTGGAGCAGCTTCGCGCGATGTGGCACGGCGAGCGCATCGCGGTGCTCGTGACGACCGAGGCACCCGCGCCGGGCGTCGACACCCCCGCCGACCTCGCCCGTGTGCAGGCGTTATACCGGCCTTAATTCCGTCCGTGGGGCAAAAATCCCATGGCATAATCAATTGTTTGCGCGAGCCGTCTAAAGCCTTTGTGCGTCGGGGTTTCCCCGCTTTTCGGCACCGTCTTGCAGCGCCGCCCCGTGTTCAGTGCCACTCATGAACACCGGGCGAAAGCCGCGCGGGACATGCCGTCGCCCCCGCCAGCACTGCCTCGACGGCCGTGAGCGAACGGGCGAGGAGACGCACGACGCTGACGATGCCGCCCCACCGCGCGTGCGGGGCTGCCGCCGCGCCGCAAGAATTCACACAGATCGGAGATTGTTCACATGCGTTTGATCCTGTTGGGCGCCCCGGGCGCGGGCAAGGGAACCCAGGCAACCTTCATCAAGGAAAAGTTCGGCATTCCGCAAATCTCGACGGGCGACATGCTGCGCGCGGCCGTCAAGGCCGGTACGCCGCTTGGCCTCGAAGCGAAGCGATTCATGGACGCCGGCGAACTCGTGACCGACGAGCTCATCATCAATCTCGTGAAGGAGCGCCTTCAGGAGCCCGACTGCCAGAACGGCT
Source organism: Paraburkholderia sp. BR10872 (assembly GCF_040965835.1). Classification (NCBI taxonomy): domain Bacteria; kingdom Pseudomonadati; phylum Pseudomonadota; class Betaproteobacteria; order Burkholderiales; family Burkholderiaceae; genus Paraburkholderia; species Paraburkholderia sp. BR10872. Next base: position 70,513 of record NZ_JBFRCN010000038.1, on the reverse strand, counting down.
ACCTGTTCGACGGCTTCCCGCGCACGCTGCCGCAAGCCGAAGCGATGAAGCAGGCGGGCGTCGCGATCGACTACGTGCTCGAGATCGACGTGCCGTTCGACGAGATCATCACGCGCATGAGCGGCCGCCGCATGCACCCGGCTTCGGGCCGCACGTATCACGTCAAGTTCAATCCGCCGAAAGTGGACATGACGGACGACGTGACGGGCGAACCGCTCGTCCAGCGCGACGACGACAAGGAAGAAACGGTGCGCAAGCGTCTTGACGTGTACGTCGCCCAGACCAAGCCGCTCATCGCCTACTACAGCGACTGGGCGAAGCGCGGTGAGGAAAACGGCCTGCAGGCGCCGCAGTATCGCGCCATCTCGGGCCTCGGCAGCGTCGACGAAATTCGCGAGCGCGCGTTCGAAGCGCTCAAGTAAGCGGGCCGAAGTCCGCGGGTCAAAGTCCGCCGGGTCAAAGTCCGCCCCGGAGCCGGTTTCGGCATACTTGCTGGTTTGCCTGCGGGCCGGCTGGCGCCGCACTCCCGAGGTGATTCGGGACGCGACGCCAGCCGGCCCGTTTTGTTTTTGGTGAGTCTCGCGCGCATTGCCTCTCTGCGTGGGACAGCACGGCCATAACGACAGGAGACGAAAGATGCAAATCCGCGGCAACGTATTTCTCATCACCGGCGGCGCGTCGGGGCTCGGCGCGGCCAGCGCGCGTCTGATCGCGGCCGAAGGCGGCAAGGTCGTCATCGCCGACCTCAATGAGGACGCCGGCAACGCGCTCGCGAAGGAACTGGACGGCACGTTCGTGAAGTGCAACGTCGCGAGCGAGGACGACGGCGCGCGCGCCGTGGCCGCTGCAACTGCGCGCGGCACGCTGCGCGGCCTCGTGAACTGCGCGGGCATCGCGCCCGCCGTGAAGACCGTGGGCAAGGACGGCCCGCATCCGCTCGACACGTTCTCGAAGACCATTTCGGTCAATCTGATCGGCACCTTCAACATGATCCGCCTCGGTGCGGCCGCCATCGCCCAGACCGCACCCAGCGAGGGCGGCGAGCGCGGCGTGATCGTCAACACGGCTTCAGTGGCCGCTTACGACGGCCAGATCGGCCAGGCGGCCTACGCCGCGTCGAAGGGCGGCGTCGTCGCAATGACGCTGCCGATCGCGCGCGACCTTTCGCGCAGCGGCATCCGCGTGATGACGATCGCGCCCGGCATCTTCGAAACGCCGATGCTGCTCGGGATGCCCAAGGAGGTGCAGGATGCGCTCGGCGCGATGGTCCCGTTCCCGCCGCGCCTCGGCAAGCCGGATGAGTACGCGCTGCTCGTCAAGCAGATCGTCGAGAATCCGATGCTCAACGGCGAGGTGATCCGTCTGGACGGCGCGATCCGCATGCAGCCGAAGTAACGGCGCGCGCTCTCCCCGCGCGAAAAAAAGCCCGCGATTTTTGTCGCGGGCTTTTTTCTGCGGCCAGGCCGCGGGTTTCAGTCGTTATCGAGCGTGCGCTGGCGCAACTCGTGCAACTGCGACTCGACGACGGTCGCGTCTTCCGCGTCGGGGCGCTCGTCGAGATAGTGTTCGAGGTCTTCGAGCGCCGGGCGCAGATAGTCGAGCCGAGCATAAGCGAAGCCGCGGTCGCGCACTTCCTCGATGTTCTCCGGCAGCAGGATGACGAGCCGCTGCTGGATGGCCAGCAGTCGCTGCCAGCGCTCGGTCTGCAGATAGACCGACTTCAGGTTGCGCAGCATGCGCGCGACGATCTCGCGGCGGGTGGCCGGCTCGAGCAGCATGCGCAGCGCGCGCGCCACGGAATCGCCGGCGTTGGCCACGAACGGCTCGAGCATCTCCACCATGTCGGATTCGGTGAGCGTGCGGCCCGTGGTGGGATCGAGCATCTCGTCGCCTTCGGGCAACGCCACGCGCAGCAGAAAATGTCCCGGAAACGACACGCCCTTCACCGGCAGGCCGAGCTGGGTCGCCATTTCCAGATACAGCACCGCGAGCGAAATGGGGATGCCGCGCCGGCGTTTGAGCACGGCGTTCAGATGGCTGTTTTCAGGGTCGAGAAAGTCGTTGAGGTTGGCCGCGAAACCCATCTCGCGAAAGAAGCAGCGGTTGAGCACGGCAACCTGCTGGCGCACGTCCGCCCCTTCGGGCATGCGGCGGCGCACACGCAGCGCGAGTTCGTCGATCTCGGCAAGCGTGCCTTGCAGATCGAGATCGGGATAAGCGTCCTGCGCGATCGCGAGTGCCGCCTCGGTGAGCGGCAGGCTCTCGTCGTCGGCAACGAGCGCGCTGAAATAATCCAGAACCCGCGTAGTCATCGTCGTCACTTCGCCCGCCTCTTGAAGTACGCGTATTTGAAGCCCATCAGCCAAAGCATACCGAAATATAGCGCCGCGAACAGGACGAGGCACGCACCGAGCAACGCGATGCGTTCGAGCGGCGCATGACGCAGTGCGATCCAGTCGTAGCTGATGGCGCACCAGTGCATCGCCCCGGCCAGCACGAGACATGCCCCGAGCAACTGCACGAAGAACGTCGCCCAGCCGGAGGACGGCATATAGATGCCGCGGCGGCGCAGCCCGATGAACAGCAGCAGCGCGTTCATGCAGGCGCCGAGGCCGACCGAGAGCGTCAAGCCCGCGTGCGAGAAGATCGGCACGAAGAGGTAGTTGCTGATCTGCGTGGCGATGAGCACGCCCACGCCGATCTTGACCGGCGTCTTGATGTCCTGACGCGCGTAGAAGCCGGGCGCGAGGATCTTGATGAGGATGAGGCCGACGAGACCCACGCCGTAGGCCGCCAGCGCGCGGCCCGTCATGATGACGGACGTGGCGTCGAACTTGCCGTAGTGAAACAGCGTGGCCGTGAGCGGCTCGGCGAAGAAAAAGAGCGCAACGGCCGAAGGCGCGGCAAGCAGGAACGTCACGCGCAGGCCCCAGTCGAGCAACGCCGAGTACTCGTGCGGATCGGCATCGACGTGCGCTTTCGAGAGGCTCGGCAGCAGGATCGTGCCGAGCGCCACGCCGAGCAGCGCGGTCGGGAACTCCATCAGGCGGTCGGCGTAGTTGATCCACGACACCGCGCCGGGCCCCAGACGCGAGGCGATATTGGTATTGATGATGAGGCTGATCTGCGCGACCGAGACGGCGAACATGGCGGGCACCATCTTCGCGAGCACCCGCTTCACGCCTTTGTGCGCGAGCGCCTTGAGCGGGTTCAGGCCGATGCGCGGCATCATGTCGATGCGCTTCAAGCCCGGCAACTGCACGATGAACTGCAGCACGCCGCCGACGATCACGGCCCACGCGAGCGCGTAGACGGGCTGCTTCATGTGCGGCGCGAAGGCCACTGCCGCCGTGATGAACGAGACATTGAGCAGCACCGGCGCGAACGCGGGCAGCGAGAACTGCTTGTACGTGTTGAGCACGCCCGACGCGAGCGACGTCAGCGAGATGAACACGATATAGGGGAACATGATGCGCGTCATCGTGACGGCAAGCGGGAACGCTTGCCCGTCGCTCTTCAAGCCCGACGCGACCACGATCACGACGAACGATGCGCCGAAAATGCCGAGCAACGAGAGGACGGCGAGCACCCAGGCAAGCACGGTCGAGGTGGCGTCGACGAGCGCGCGTGTGGCGTCGTGGCCCTTCTGGTTCTTGAACTCCGCGAGAATCGGCACGAACGCCTGCGAAAAGGCGCCCTCCGCCGAGATGCGGCGCAGCAGGTTGGGAATACGAAACGCGACGTAGAAAGCGTCGGTGTACTGGCTCGCACCGAAGGCGCGCGCAATCAGCGTTTCTCGGGCCAGACCGGTCACGCGCGACAGCAGCGTGAAGCCGCTGACTGTCAGCAGGGCTCGGAATAGATTCATGGGGCGGTCATTATACGGGCGTCGTCCGCTCCATCGCGGATGCGCAGCGCAAAGGTCGGCGCAAATCCCCGCACGACGCCGCAGGCGAGCGGGAGGCAAAGACCAGGCGCGCTGATTGTGACCGTGTCGCGTGAAAGGCGTTCACGTCCGGCGGCGCTTGTCTTCGCTATCGCACTGTGATTGCCACCATCATAATTCTGTTGCTATAATCATCGATTCGAGTTCTCCCAGAGGGCTCGAAACGCGTCTTGGAAAGAGAGCAGGAAAGCGTCAGCAACCCGCTCTGGCACAAAAGGCGCGGCTGGTTGAGCGAAACTCAGCTGGCAAATACCGTTTTGAACGTTTCAGGCATCGCTGCCGGTCGTTCAAATCCAGGCAAAGAGCGTCGGTCGCACCACGCTCCGCAATCACAAGGAATCGCAATGGCAAACTCCGCACAAGCACGCAAGCGCGCCCGTCAGGCCGCGAAAGCAAACTCGCACAACTCGGCACTGCGCTCGAAGTTCCGCACCGCCATCAAGGCTGTTCGCAAGGCAATCGACGCCGGCGACCAGGCTAAGGCTGCTGAAGTTCTGAAGGCCTCGGGCAAGACGCTCGACATCATCGCCGACAAGAAGATCGTTCACAAGAACAAGGCCGCTCGCCATAAGAGCCGCCTGGCTGCTGCCGTCAAGGCAATGCAAGCCGCGCAGTAAAGAGATCCGGATTGCCGGCCACGGCTGGCATCCCCTCTTTGAGCTGCACCACAAAAAACCCGCCTCGGCGGGTTTTTTGTTTCTGTCGGGCGCAAAAAAACCCGCCGAGGCGGGTCCGTCCGTTGCCTGCGCCGCGCCGTCAGCGCACGTTGGCTTGCTGCGTGGCGTGGTCGTGAGGCAGTTCGCACGCCTCGGTCACGACGAGGTCGTTGTCCTTCGCGAAGTTCATCACGAAATTGAAGGCCATGGGCTCGATGTCCTTCAGGCGCGAGTCCAGCACGACGACCTTGAGGTCGCCGATCATCGTCGGGCGCACATAGAGCGAGTAGCGCAGATACGCATTCGGGCCGCGAGCATTGGCCGACGCTTTCGGACCAAAGCTCGACATCACCCCGGCGAGGCGCTCCGACCAGTCACTCGGACGAAACTTCTTCCCCGCGCTGGTGATGCCTTGAATGAAGTATTCGGTTGGAGCTTCGTCGGCCATGCAGGAGTACCTGTGTGTGTAGCTGCTGGGTGCGTTTGCAGCGTGTAACGGCGGCACGAGCGCTGCGCCCGCGCGGGTACCGCGGAACGCCGGCCGCGGGGGTCGCCCGCCGCCACACGCATGGACAGTCCGATGGATAGGAAACGGCTGCCGCGCATCCCGCCTGGCGTAAAGTCTCGATCATCGCCGCCGACGCGTGTCGCAAGCAGGTCTCGCAACGGGATCGACAGGACGATTTCGCGGCGCACTGCCAGTCGGCGCACAGGCCGCTCCAGCGGGCTTGCCTGGCGCGGCCGCGAGGTGTTGCCACCTTGCCGTCACACACGTTCAGGGCCCGTTTGTCGTGCCTAAGAAATCTCTGGGATTATAGCGCACTGACCGTTTTGACGCAGTGCACACAAGGCACTTGAAAGGCTGGATCCGGGCTCTCGCGCTGCCCGCAAAACAGGCACGAAAGCCGTCGCAAAAGTGCCACCCACCGTACGCCGGGGCGCCCTGCCTATATTTTGGGCAGCTCGTCAAAATGCGCAAAATCCTTTATGCTGCTTTGACTTACCACCAACCGCAGCGGCGTCGCCGGCCCAATCCTGTAGTTCGAGGCCGGATCGGGCGCCGTTTTTGTTTCATGACCTCCCGGACCATACGCCATTACCTGCAGTTCAAGGATTTCTCCCTTGACGAATATGAATATGTGCTGGAGCGTGCGCGCATCCTGAAGCGCAAGTTCAAGAACTACGAGACCTATCACCCGCTGCACGACCGCACGCTGGCGATGATCTTCGAGAAAAGTTCCACGCGCACGCGCCTCTCGTTCGAAGCGGGTATCTTCCAGCTGGGCGGCCACGCGGTGTTCATGAACACGCGCGACACGCAGCTCGGCCGCGGCGAGCCGATCGAAGATTCGGCGCAGGTCATCTCGCGCATGGTCGACATCATCATGATCCGCACATTCGGCCAGGACATCCTGCAGCGCTTCGCCGAAAGCTCGCGCGTGCCGGTCATCAACGGTCTCACGAACGAGTACCACCCCTGCCAGGTGCTGGCCGACATCTTCACGTACTACGAGCACCGCGGTCCGATCCGCGGCAAGACCGTGGCGTGGGTCGGCGACGCCAACAACATGCTCTACACGTGGATCGAAGCTGCGCAGATCCTCGGCTTCAAGCTGCGCATCTCCACGCCGCCGGGTTATCCGCTCGATCCGGCGCTGGTCGCGCCGGAAAGCAAACCGTTCTACGAAGTGTTCGACGACCCGCACGACGCCTGCGACGGCGCCGACCTCGTCACGACCGACGTCTGGACCAGCATGGGCTTCGAGGCCGAAAACGAAGCGCGCACGCAGGCCTTCGCCGACTGGTGCGTGGACGCGCCGATGATGGCCCGCGCCAACGCCGATGCGCTTTTTATGCACTGCCTGCCCGCGCACCGCGGCGAGGAAGTGAGCGCCGAGGTGATCGACGGCCCGCAGAGCGTGGTTTGGGACGAGGCGGAAAACCGCCTGCACGTGCAGAAGGCGCTCATGGAGTTCCTGCTGCTCGGCCGCCTGAACCACTGAGCCTCGCGCACATCACCAAGAAGAAAGCCGACCTGAAAGTCGGCTTTTTTGTGCGCGCTGCGGCGCGCGCCTCGTTCATCAGACCGTTTCACCAAGACGGCGCGCCAGCGACTTCAGAAGCGGCGCCACGCGCTCGCGAAACACCTCGGGGCCCATCGACGAAGCCGGCCCGCTGCAGCTGAGCACGAGCCAGCGACGCTCACGCGGCTCGCGAAACGGCACCGCCACCGCGTTGACGTCTTCGTGCCAGTCGCGAAACGAATAGCAGCACCCCTCCTTGCCGAACACCTCGATCTCGTGTTTCGCGGCCGCAACCAACGCCGGCCCTTCGGCGCCCGCTGCCTTCTCCAGTTCCGCGAACAACGCCATCCGCACATCGATGGGCTGCACGGCCAGATACGCGCGGCCCATCGAACTCGTCAGCATCGAGAGCCGCGAGCCCGACGCGAGGCCGAGCGTGAGCGCCGTCTCGCTGCGGATCGTCTCCAGATAGATCACGTCCAGGCCGTCACGGCACCCCAGCGACACCGCGGCGCCCACCTCGCGCGCGAATGCGCGCATATGCGGGCGGGCGAGTTCGAGCGTGTCCGTGCCGGAAAGCAGCGCAAAGCCGAGCGACAGCACCCCGGCGTCGAGCGCATATTTGCCTAGCGATTCGTCAAAGCGCAGATAACCGAGCACGGTGAGCGTGTATGCGAGCCGGTTCACGGTCGCCTTGGGCAGGCCCGTGCGCTCCACGAAATCGCGGTTGCCGAGCAGCGTCTCGCCGGGACGGAATGCGCGCAGCAGGTCGAGCCCGCGGGCGAGCGCTACGACGAACTTGCGCTCGTCGATCGGCCCCTCGGCCAGCGAAGCAGAAAAAGAGGAAGTCGTAGTCATTCCGGATGCAGACATGGATGCCCTGGTGCTACACTAAAGTCAATTTGCAAAACATTGTTCCGCATAGCGGAACTCGCGTCAAGCGCAAATTTGCCCATTTCAAGGATTTGAGGAAAGGAGAGACACCATGGCCGCACACGCCCAGTTCCATTGGGAAGACCCGCTTCTGCTCGACCAGCAGCTCACCGAAGAGGAGCGCATGGTGCGCGACGCCGCCGCCGCGTATGCCCAGGACAAGCTCGCGCCGCGCGTGCTGGAAGCGTTCCGCCACGAGAAGACGGACGCCTCGATCTTCCGCGAGATGGGCGAAGTCGGCCTGCTCGGCCCGACGATTCCCGAGCAATACGGCGGCCCCGGCCTCAATTACGTGGCGTACGGCCTGATCGCGCGCGAAGTGGAGCGCGTCGACTCCGGTTATCGCTCGATGATGTCGGTGCAGTCGTCGCTCGTGATGGTGCCGATCTTCGAATTCGGCTCGCAAGCGCAAAAGCAGAAGTACCTGCCCAAGCTCGCGAGCGGCGAATGGATCGGCTGCTTCGGCCTCACGGAGCCGAACCACGGCTCGGACCCGGGCAGCATGGTCACGCGTGCGAAGAAGGTGAACGGCGGCTACGCGCTCTCGGGCGCGAAGATGTGGATCACGAACTCGCCGATTGCCGATGTTTTCGTCGTCTGGGCGAAGCTCGAAGAAGACGGCAAGGACGACATCCGCGGCTTCATTCTGGAGAAGGGCTGGAAGGGTCTGTCGGCGCCGGCTATCCATGGCAAGGTGGGTCTGCGCGCTTCGATCACCGGCGAAATCGTGCTCGACGAAGTGTTCGTGCCGGAAGAAAACCTCATGCCGGGCGTGAAGGGCCTGCGCGGTCCGTTCACCTGCCTGAACTCGGCGCGCTACGGCATTGCCTGGGGCGCGCTCGGCGCCGCGGAATCGTGCTGGCACACCGCGCGCCAGTACGTGCTCGACCGCAAGCAGTTCGGCCGCCCGCTTGCCGCGAACCAGCTGATCCAGAAGAAGCTCGCCGACATGCAAACGGAAATCACGCTCGGGCTGCAGGGCTGCCTGCGTCTTGGCCGCATGAAGGACGAAGGCACGGCGGCCGTCGAGATCACGTCGATCATGAAGCGCAACTCGTGCGGCAAGTCGCTCGACATCGCGCGTCTCGCCCGCGACATGCTGGGCGGCAACGGCATTTCCGACGAGTTCGGCGTGGCGCGCCACCTCGTGAATCTCGAAGTGGTGAACACGTACGAAGGCACGCACGACATCCACGCGCTGATCCTCGGCCGCGCACAAACGGGCATTCAGGCGTTCTTCTGATCGCCGCCCTGCCCGGCTTCGCCGGCGCATGAAAAAACGCCGCACGATTCGTTTCGTGCGGCGTTTCTGTTTCGGCGCCCGTGACGCGGACGCTGGCCGAACGGCTTACTTGTTGGGCTGCGGTGTCATGCGCAGATACGGACGCAGGGCCTTGTAGCCCTTCGGGAACTTCTGCTTGAGGACTTCCTCGTCCTTCAGCGACGGCACGATCACGACGTCGTCGCCCTGCTTCCAGTTGCCGGGCGTCGCGACCTGATAGTTGTCGGTGAGCTGCAGCGAGTCGATCACGCGCAGCACCTCGTCGAAGTTGCGGCCCGTGCTCGCCGGATAGGTGATGATGAGGCGCACCTTCTTGTTCGGGTCGATCACGAAGAGCGAGCGCACAGTGAGCGTCTCATTCGCGTTCGGATGGATCATGTCGTACAGCGTGGACACCTTGCGGTCGCCGTCCGCGAGAATCGGGAAGCCGACGTTAGCGGCTTGCGTCTCGTTGATGTCCTTGATCCACTCGTTGTGCGACTGGGCGCTATCCACCGAAAGCGCAATCGTCTTCACGTTGCGCTTCTCGAATTCGTCCTTGAGCCTGGCGGTCAGGCCAAGCTCGGTCGTGCAGACCGGCGTGAAGTCGGCCGGGTGTGAAAACAGCACGCCCCAGCTATTGCCGAGCCACTCGTGAAACTTGATGCGGCCAATGCTCGAATCCTGCTCGAAGTCGGGTGCGATATCGCCAAGACGTAGACTCATGGTGCGGTTCCTCTGAACGAAGTGAACGGGTTTGATCGAACCGGCGCGCGCTGCCCGTTGATCCAGTAGACGTTTACAACACTCAAGCATACAGGCCCAGGTTGCGCCCCGCGAACGAACATCGGCTCACACCGGTATGAGTTTTTGTAATTTTGAGCCGATTGGAGGAAACTTTAGGTGCCGGATCAAATCAATGACTCACCTCGCGATTATTTGTGAGCGGGATCCAGAGCCCCGTCCATACACGCTCGCGGGAACGGATCGTGCGAACTCGCAGGTCGTGGCGGCGCGTCATGCTTGCCAGCGCCCGTATCTTTGTTACGATTCACGCGTGATGTGACACGATGGGAGCCAGTCAATGTCAGAAGTCAACAAGGAGAGGCTGATGTCCGATATCAAAACCGTCCTCGCGGACGCAGAGGACCTGCTCAAGCAGGCTGCGAGCGCTACGGGTGAGCGCGCTTCGGAATTGCGCGAAACGGCACTCTCGCGTCTGAAGCAGGCAAAAGAGAAGGCCGCCGACGTCCAGGTGGTCGTGGTCGAGAAAGGCAAGAAAGCGGCCCGCGCCACCGACGACTATGTCCACGAGCATCCGTGGGCGTCGATCGGGATCGCCGCCGGCGTGGGCGTGCTGGTCGGATTGCTGATCAACCGCAAATAAAGCAGCGCTCGCCGCGCTACGCGAGTGGGCTCCGGGCCCCTCGCGCGGCGCGCTCGACCAGGCGCTGGCAGCGCTTGCCTGACGGCTTTTCGTTGGCGCGGCCCACCGCACCGCTTGGTCTCGCCGGGCAATTCAGCCCGCTGTCTTTTGTTGCGTTTTTTCTTGCGCATTGCTCGGGCATCCGCCTGCGCCACCTGCCATCGCCATGACGACAGACACCCACTCGCAGCGACACGAACACGGGCCGTTGCGCCGACTGCTCGGCTCCGCGTCCGCGATGCTACAGACGCGGCTAGAACTGATCGGCATCGAACTCGCCGAGGAGAAGGACCGCCTCATCGGCGTGCTCTTTCTTGGCCTCGCGGGGATGATGTTCGCGATGCTTGCCCTGATCGCGCTCACGGCGCTCGTGGCCATCGCCTTCTGGGACACGTACCGCTGGGAGGCGCTCGCCGGTCTCACGGTCGTCTACGCGATCGCGGCCATTTTCTGCGGCCTGAAGGCGCGCCGCGGGCTGCACACCGCGCCACTCGTCTTCCAGGCGACGCTCGAGGAATTCGAGAAAGACCGAGACGCCCTGCGCAACCCCTAGCCGCGAGCCGACGCCATGAATCAACCTCGACCGGACACTGCTTTTCGCCCCCGCCGCGGCCGCGCGCACGATCTCTCGACGCCGCAGCTGCGCGCCCTGCGCAAGGAATTGCTGCTCGTGCGAGCGAGCGTCGAGCGTGCCGAAATGGCCGAAGCGCTCGTCGACATCCGCGCGACGGTTACGAACTTCAGCTGGCTGCGGTTCGTCGTGCCCGGATTCAGTCGCTCAGGCGGCGGCGTGGCTTCCGGCCTCGGCAGCCTGCTCAAGGAATATCCGCTGGTCAGTTCGCTCATCTCGCTCATCGTGGCAAAGCCGCTGCGTACGAGCATCGTCTCGGCTGCGCGCCCCGTCATCAAGTGGGGCGGCCTCGCTTTTACGGCGTGGGAAGCGTATCGCGTTTGGCAGCAGGTGCGGCGCCAGCGCGGCACCTCTGCGAACCGGCCTGCCCGCGACAAGTCCGACGAAGACGACCTCACCGGCTGATCACCGCCGCCCGCGGCAGCCCTCCAGGCCGTTCACCGGTCCCTCCAGCACATCTGCGTAGCCGCCGGGACAACGCCGCTGCCTGCAGCACGATTGCTGCGCGCGCCGGTTGCGTCGAGTACGAAGGCGCCGCACGCATCGCCACGCATCGGCCCGGCTTCCACCGGATCGGCTACGAGGGCGTAGCCGCCGCTGGAATCGTCGGCGGGCATGAGACGCAGGCGGTAGACGGGCGTTCCCGTCGGCGGAGCCTGGTCGAACCCAGTGGGCAAAAGTGCCATCGACGCGCTCTGCGTATCGACGAGTTGCGCTGCGCGATAGAGCGCGGCCACGGCGTCGATGCGATGTCCCCGCGCGATCTGCGCGCTCCACCCCGGCATCGCGAAGGCGGCGACGATGGCGGCCACCGCCAGCGCGATGACCAGTTCGAGCAGTGTGAACGCGTTGTACCGGTTGCTCTTCACCTTACCTCCCGTTTGCCTCGTCAAAAGGGCCTCGCGACGACGTTGCGCCAGTGATGCTCGACGCGTGTCGCGTCGCCCTCGGCTTCGATGACCAACTGGTCCTGCAGCCAGCTTTGCGTGTCTTCCGATGCGCCGAACCCTCGCGCCGTGACGAGATACGCGCGAGCCAGCGGACGGCTATCGATGCGCCAGGCCTCGACGAGGCATTGCGGCGTGCGCACAGACCCCGGCCACGCAGCAAGGGGCGCAACTGTCTGCCGCTCGAAGCTGTCCTGCCGCCGCCAGGCTTGCGGCTCGCCTGACTGCGTGGCCGCCGCTGGTGGGGCCAGCGAGCCATTCGTCAGCGCACGCGAGCACAACACGAGCGCGGCGTCGGCGGCATGGAAGGCCTGCAGATGATCGGCGACGGCATCCGCGTTGCGCCGCGCCAGCAGCGCGGCCTCGAACCACGCCGCCGAGGTCGCGAGCATCATCGCGACGACAAGCAGCACGACTGGGAGCGCCATGCCGCGAGCCGTGGCCAGTGTGCGACGCTTCCCGCGCAGGCTCATTTTCATGACGCTGCCGGCAAAACGTTACGCAGCACGATGTGCCGCCAGAACGCTTGCCGCGCTCGCCCATCCGCGCCGAGCGCCTGCACGCCATCGCAATCGACGTAGCGCGTGCGCCGCGCAAAGGCCGCTCCGCGCACCAGCACGCACAGATCGACCGCGACGACTGACGCCCACTGATCGCGAGCGAGCGCCGAAGCGTCGACCGCCTGCGCCGCGCCCGCCGTCCAGTAGCGCAGGCGCAAACGCTCGACGCCCTCGACGAGCGGCTGTGGCTTGCCGACCTTGCCGGAGCCCGCGCAGTAAAGCTCGCTTTCGCGAGTCGTGTGGCTCGCCGCCGCGGCATAATACCGGTTCACGATTTCCACGCTCCCCATACCAACCCCCTGCCCGAGGCAGTCGGTAACCTGGCCGTTTGCGGCGGGCCACGTCGATACACTGTCGCCTTGATAGCGCACGGCCAACCCGTCGGAGCGGCTCGGCAGCAGCGCGCAGGCAAGCGCCGCATCGGTACCGCTCGGGCTCCCCGCCGAGCAGCCGAAGATCGCGGCGCCGGCAAGCGGCGAGCGTGCGTCCGCCGAAACAAAACCGGCCATCTGAATCTGCTCGCCGATCAGCATCAACGCATTCATGCCGGCCTCGTGGATGCGCGCAGCGTCGCTCGCCTGCGCGTATGCCAGGCGCTGCGTGCGATAAGCCGAGAGCGCGCCAAGCGTCACCACGAGCCCCAGCGCCACGGCGATCGTCAGTTCGAGCAGCGTGTGGCCCGCCTGCTGGACCCCGTGGGCGCAGCGCATGTTCATCGCAGAAACGCCAGGGCGACGCAGGCGCGCCCGGCGGAAGCCGTGGCATCGAGACACCGCGCAACCCGCGAAACCGGCGTCGATCCCGAGGCTGCGCCGAGCGGTGTCGCCGCCCAACTCACGGACGCGATCGATGCGTCGCCGCCCGCGCTCGACATGGTCAGCCGCCCTTCGGGCACGACGCTCGCCGCCAGCGCCTGCCATCGATCGGTCGTGGCGGGCGTTGCCCGCGCCACGCGCGCCGCTTCGGCCACGGCGTCAGCGGCAAAGGCCGCACGCTCGCGCGCCGCTGCCAGTTGCGCGTGCCGGGCCAGCCCGAGCTGGGTGCTCATCAGGCCGAGCCCGCACATCGCCATGATGCCGAGCGCAATGGCGACCTCCAGCAGCGTCGACCCGCGCTCGCCGCGCTCGCTCACCCGGCTCATGACGCCCCCGTGCATGCGCCGTCGCTGATGCGTGCCCGGCCCCCCTGTGCGATGCGTATGCAGCGACGCCAGCCCGCACCGCGTTGTGCCGCCGACGGGACCCGCGGGGCAATCTCGAAGTTGCGCAAGCTGCCGATGGTCTGCCCCGCCGGCGGCGAAAACGTGATGGCGGTGAGGCCCGACGCCACGGAGATCGCATCGAGCGCCGGCTGGATGCGCAACGGGATAGACGCTCCGGCGCGCTCGATCATGACGGCCCAGCCACAGGACCAGTCGGCAATTCCGGACGGACACGCTTTGGCCGCCTCGAGGCAATGGCGCGCGGCGTCGACGCGGCAAACGGTGACGCGCGCCTTGCGCCGTATGGCCTCGTTGCGTGCATAGGCGAGCGTGCCGAGCATGGCGTTGGCGCGCGCGTCGACCTGATCGCGCACGCGCCACGCGGTGAAAACAGGCGTGGAAACCGTTGCGCAGATCGCTAGCAGGACGATGACGACCATCGTCTCAATGAGCGTGAATCCTCCGGACTTCATGAGCAATCCTTAGTTCGAGCGGATTGCCATCAATCTACGGACGAAAACGAAACGAAACAATTAGCCGAACGGCTAGCTGGTGCGCGCAACGTCGGCTCGCGAGAATGCAAGCGTTACGACAGCGGCCTGGCAGGAGGGAAGAAAAATGGGAATGCGCTCAGCGCTTTTTCGCGGGGTTGTTGGCGCCCGCGCGGCGGAATTCCTCGATCACGTCTTCGAATTCGGAGACGTCCTCGAAGCGTCGGTACACCGAAGCAAACCGTACGAACGCCACCTTGTCGAGTTCGCGCAATTCGCCCATGACGAGCTCGCCAAGGCGCTCGCTGCGCACTTCGCGCTCGCCGCTGCCGAGCAGTTGGTCCTCGATACGGGCAACCGCCGCGTCGATCGCATCGGCCGCAACCGGGCGCTTGCGCAGCGCCAGTTGCATGCTCGCCATGATCTTGCGGCGGTCGAATTCCGTGCGGCTGCCATCCTTCTTGACGATCGAAGGCATCGCCAGCTCGACCCGCTCGTACGTCGTGAAACGCTTGTCGCAGGCCGGGCAGCGGCGGCGGCGCCGGATCGCGGCGCCGTCTTCGGACACGCGCGAGTCGACGACCTGCGTGTCTTCGTGCCGGCAGAAGGGGCAGCGCATGGGTTATCGCGCGGCTTAGCGGTAAACCGGGAAACGCTTCGTCAGCTCGGCGACCTGCGCCTTCACGCGCTCGATCGTGGCGGCGTCTTCCGGATTGTCGAGCACGTCGGCGATCAGGTTGCCGACCTGCTCGGCTTCCTTCACGCCAAAGCCGCGCGTCGTCATGGCCGGCGAACCGAGACGGATACCGCTCGTCACGAACGGCTTTTCCGGGTCGTTCGGGATCGCGTTCTTGTTGACCGTGATGTGCGCGGTGCCCAGCACGGCTTCCGCCGCCTTGCCGGTGATGTTCTTCGCGCGCAGGTCCACCAGCATCACGTGGCTTTCCGTGCGGCCGGAAACGATGCGCAGACCGCGCTTGACCAGCGTCTCCGCCAACACGCGGGCGTTGTCGACCACTTGCTGCTGGTAGGTCTTGAATTCCGGCGAGAGCGCTTCCTTGAACGCCACGGCCTTGCCGGCAATGACGTGCATGAGCGGACCGCCCTGAATGCCCGGGAAGATGGCCGAGTTGATCTGCTTCTCGAACTCCGCCTTCATCAGGATCACACCGCCGCGCGGTCCGCGCAGGCTCTTGTGCGTGGTCGTGGTGACGAAGTCGGCGTGCGGCACCGGGTTCGGGTAGACGCCCGCGGCGATCAGACCGGCGTAGTGCGCCATGTCGACCATGAAGTACGCGCCAACCGCCTTGGCAACCTTGGCGATGCGCTCGAAGTCGATACGCAGTGCGAAAGCCGACGCACCGGCGATGATCAGCTTCGGCCTGGTTTCGTGCGCGCGCTTTTCGAGCGCGTCGTAGTCGATGTCTTCCTTGGCGTCGAGGCCGTAGCTCACGACGTTGAACCACTTGCCGCTCATGTTCAGCGCCATGCCGTGCGTGAGGTGACCACCTTCGGCGAGGCTCATGCCCATGATGGTGTCGCCCGGCTTGAGCACGGCGAAGAACACGCCCTGGTTGGCCTGCGAGCCCGAGTTCGGCTGAACGTTCGCGGCTTCGGCGCCGAACAGCTGCTTCACGCGGTCGATCGCGAGCTGCTCGACGATATCCACGTTTTCGCAGCCGCCGTAATAGCGCTTACCGGGGTAGCCTTCGGCGTACTTGTTGGTGAGCTGCGAACCCTGCGCGGCCATGACCGCGGGCGAGGTGTAGTTTTCCGACGCGATGAGCTCGATGTGCTCTTCCTGGCGGCGGTTCTCGAGTTCGATCGCCTTGAAGAGTTCGGGATCGACGTTGGCGATGGTGCTTTCGGCTCTGTCAAACATACGGATTCCGTTAAGTGTGTTCAGGTTGACCGGGTCTCGCGCGGAACGCGTAGCGGGTACGCGGCGCTGCTGGCGAAGAGGCCAGCCTTGACGTGGCGGAACGAGGTGCCGCACACGCGAGGCAGGACAGCCCCCGCAGCGCAAACGAAAGCGCGCGAAATCAGGCTGCCCAGGCGAACGGCAAAACGGCACCCTGCGCTTCACGGTGGGTCGTTCCACCTTGAGTCCCCAATAACGAGCGCATGGCTACCGCCAATGCCGCCATTTCGGAACCCTATCGCCAGTCACGCAGGGATTGAGCGCGTTAGTTTATTGGAACGGCAGGGAATAGGCAACCGCCCGCCCCCGGTGCGCTCGGGCGTCCCGCGGGCTGCGACGCGCCGTGCGGCGGCGCCGGCCATGCGATCCGCGCGCGTACTGTCCCTTTCTTGCCGCCATGCGGCATTGCAAGTAGGCTCTCCCCTTTTCCCGCCTTCTACCGACCAGAGAGCCACCATGATCGTTTTCGTCACCGGCGCGTCCGCAGGATTCGGCGCCGCCATCGCTCGCGCCTTCGTGAAGGGCGGACATCGCGTCGTCGCCACGGCTCGCCGCAAGGACCGCCTCGACGCCCTCGCCGCCGAACTCGGCGACGCACTCCTGCCCATCGAGCTCGACGTGCGCGACCGCGCGGCGGTCGAAGCCGCGCCCGGCGCGCTGCCGCCCGGGTTCGCCGGCATCGACGTGCTGGTCAACAACGCCGGCCTCGCGCTCGGCGTGGAGCCGGCACAGAAGGCCGACCTCGACGAGTGGGAAACCATGATCGACACCAACTGCACCGGTCTCGTGCAGGTCACTCACGCGTTCTTGCCCGGCATGGTCGAGCGCAACCGCGGCCACATTTTCAATATCGGTTCGGTGGCGGGCCGCTGGCCGTATGCGGGGGGCAACGTCTATGGCGCGACCAAGGCGTTCGTGCGTCAGTTCAGCCTGAACCTGCGCGCTGACCTCGCGGGCACGGCACTGCGCGTGACCGACATCGAGCCGGGCCTGTGCGGCGGCACCGAGTTCTCGAACGTGCGCTTTCGCGGCGACGACACCCGGGCAGCCAGCGTCTACAAGGACGTGCAGCCGCTCACGGCCGAGGACATCGCCGATTCGATCTACTGGATCGCCACGCGCCCCGCGCACGTCAACATCAACACGATCGAACTGATGCCCGTTGCCCAGACATTCGCCGGTACCAGTATCCACCGCGGCTAAAAATACCTTACAAATTTAATACTTACGTCAGTCGTACGAAAGACGTAGGGGCCTCGCGTTCCGGTAGAATGCGCGGCATGGAAAATTCCACCAGCAAGCCGGACGCGGCGTCGTCACCGGCCGGGCGCGGCTTTACGTGGCCGGTGCGCGTCTACTACGAGGACACCGACGCCGGTGGCATCGTGTTTTACGCGAATTACCTGAAGTTCTTCGAACGCGCGCGCACCGAATGGCTGCGCGCGTGCGGCGTCGATCAGCGTCGGCTCGCCGAGGAAACGGGCGTGCTCTTCGTCGTACGCAGCACCGCGCTCGACTACCGTTCGCCCGCGCGCCTCGACGACGTCGTCACCACCGTCAGCCGCGTCGAGAAGCTGGGCCGCGCCTCGGTCGACTTCATGCAGGAAGCGTGGCGCGAAAACACGCTGCTCGCCACGGGCACCATTCGCGTTGCCTGCGTCGACAGCACGGCCATGCGGCCCGCACCCATTCCGGCCCCCGTTCATGAAGCCTTGCAACGTGGACCCCAGAAAGACCTGTACGCCGTGTCAACGGCAGTGCAGTAATTACCGTTGATACGACGCCAGTGAACTCGCGCCGGTCAATGCAGGACCAAGCAGGGTTCGGCCGCGACGGCACGAGAACTTCCCAACCGCCTACGGGAAGCCTTGCGTTGTCTTGCAGCCGCTCGGCCCTTTCGGGACGTCACAACGAACCTATATGAACACTACACAAGATCTGTCGATCATTTCTCTCGTTCTTAATGCGAGCATACTGGCACAGGCGGTGATGGGGCTTCTTCTGCTCATGTCGCTGATTTCCTGGACTTTCATCTTCCGCAAGTGGTTTGCGATCCGCCGGGCGCGGTCCCAGACAGAGCGCTTCGAGCGCGACTTCTGGTCAGGCGGCGACCTGCAGGCGCTCTACCAGAGCGCAGCCAACAACCGTCACACGATCGGCGCGCTCGAGCGTATCTTCGAGTCGGGCATGCGCGAATTCCTGAAGGCGAAAGAGAAGCGCCTGAACGATCCGAGCCTCGTGCTCGACGGCGCCCGCCGCGCGATGCGCGCCGCCTTCCAGCGCGAAATGGATGCGCTCGAGGCGAACCTCTCGTTCCTCGCTTCGGTCGGCTCGGTGAGTCCGTACATCGGTCTTTTCGGCACGGTCTGGGGGATCATGAACGCGTTCCGCGGTCTCGCGAACGTGCAGCAGGCAACGCTCGCGAACGTCGCGCCCGGCATCGCCGAAGCGCTGACGGCGACCGCGATCGGTCTGTTCGCCGCCATTCCGGCGGTGGTCGCGTATAACAGCTACGCACACGACATCGACCGTCTGGCGATCCGCTTCGAAACCTTCATCGAAGAGTTTTCGAACATCCTGCAGCGTCAGGCCCACTAATCTTCACGAAGCAAGGAGTCGAAGATGGGAGGCTCAGTCCGTTCGAGCATGCGAGGCAGCCGCTCGCGCCGTGCGATGGCCGACATCAACGTCGTGCCGTACATCGACGTGATGCTGGTGTTGCTCGTGATCTTCATGGTGACCGCGCCGCTCGTGGCGCCGTCCATTGTCAACCTGCCGACCGTCGGCGGCGCGTCGCAGCAGCAGCAGGTGCCGCCCGTCGTGGTCAATATTCGCCCCGACGGCAATCTGAGCGTACGCTACAAGGATGACTCCGGCGCCACGCAGCAACAGACCATGACGCGCGCCGATCTCAACGGCTTCGTCGCCGATCGCGAGCAGAGCCATCCCGACCAGCCCGTCGTGATCGCCGCCGACAAGTCCGTCAAATACGAGACGGTGATGAACGTGATGTCCGACCTGAAGTCGCATGGCGTCAAACGTGTCGGACTGCTCGTCAAATCGCAATGATCCGCAAGAACGATTCGTATCCGCTGCAGCCTCCGCGAGAGCGTGGCACGGGACGTGCTATCGCCCTCGCGGTGCTCATGCACGTGCTGCTCGGTCTGTTCCTCTATCACGGCATCCGCTGGCAGAACAGCACGCCGGCGGGTGAAGAGGCGGAACTGTGGACCGAGGTGCCGGACCTGTCGACACCGAAGCCGCTGCCGCCGCCCGCGCCGGTCGCCCCTGCCCCGCCGCCGCCTCAAACCGAGGAAGCCGACATTGCGCTGCAACAGCAAAAGCGTAAGCAGCAGGAAGCGCAGCGCGAGGCGCAACTGGCCGAGCAGCAGCAGCGTCTGAAAGCCCAGCAGGAAGCCGAAGCGAAGCGTCAGCAGCTCGCGGTCCAGCAGGCCGCGCAGCAGAAGGCCGAAAAGCTCAAGCAGCAGCAGGAACAGCAGCAAGCCGCGGCGGAGAAGCAAAAGCAGCTGCAGCAGCAGGACGCGCTCAAGAAGCAGCAGCAGGAAGAAGAGCAGCAGAAGCAGGCGAAGCTCGACGCGCAGAAGAAGGCCGACGCCGAGAAGGCGGCCAAGGCGAAGGCGCAAGCCGACGCCCAGGCGAAGAAGCTCGACGCGGAACGCCGCGCTCGCATCGCGCAGATGCAAGGCTCGATGGGCGGCGGCGAAGGTACGAGCGGCAACGGTCTCGCGAAGAGCGGCACGGGCAGCGGCTCGGGCGGCAACGCGACGTCGCCGGGCTACGCCGACAAGGTGCGCCGCCGCGTGCGTCCGAACATCGTGTGGGCGGGCGAAACGTCGGGTCTCGAAACAGAGATCGCGGTGCGTTGCTCGCCGACCGGCACGCTGCTTTCGGCGACGATCTCGCGCAGCAGCGGCAACGCGTCGTGGGACGACGCCGCGTTGCGGGCAGTTCAGCGCTCGGATCCGATGCCGGTCGATACCGACGGCAAGGCGCCTTCGAGCTTCAAGATCACCTTGCGCCCGGCTGGTTGATGGCGAGCGCAAGGCGCAGAAAGGTTGAGGAAAGCCGCCGCGCAACAGTGGCTAATAAGGAACGATTCGAACGTTTTCGGGTCAGTCTGCTGTTGCGTGTTATGACAAAATTGCTTTTTTCAGGAAATATCACAGCATGACATTGATGACGAAGCTTGGCCTGCGAACCCTCGTCGCGTCCTGCCTGATCACGGCGGGCGGCGCGGCGAACGCACAACTCAACGTCCTCGTCACCGGCGTGGGCTCCACCCAGTTCCCCATCGCCACGGCTAACTTTGCCGGTGAAGCGAATTCGCCCGAGCAGGTCGCGGCCATCGTGCGCGCCGACCTGCAACGCAGCGGGAAATTTACGAATATCGATGCCGGCAGCGCACCGATCTCGGAAAACGACTCCGTCGACCTCGGCAGCTGGAAGGCCAAGGGCGCCAACGCGTTCGTTGCGGGCAGCGTGAACAAGCTCGCCAACGGCCAGTACGAAGTGCGCTTCAAGCTCTACGACACCGTGAAGGGCGAAAGCCTCGGCGGCCTCGTGCTCACGAGCCCGGCAAGCGGCCTGCGCATGAGCGCGCACAAGGTTGCGGACTACATCTATCAGAAGCTGCTCGGCGATCGCGGCGTGTTCGCCACGCGTCTTTCATACGTGATCAAGACGGGCGGCCGCTTCCAGCTGCAGGTTTCGGACTCCGATGGACAAGACGCGCATATCGCGCTGTCGAGCCCCGAGCCGATCATCTCGCCGGCCTGGTCGCCCGACGGCACCAAGGTCGCTTACGTATCTTTCGAAAAGAAGAAGCCGATCGTCTACGTGCACGACCTGCCGACGGGTCGCCGCGTGATCATTTCGGACCAGAAGGGCAACAATTCGGCGCCGGCCTGGTCTCCCGACGGCCGCACGCTCGCAGTAGCATTGTCGCGCACGGGCAACACGCAGATCTTCGCCGTCAATGCCGACGGCTCCGGCCTGCACCGCCTCACGCAAGGCACGACGATCGACACCGAACCCAACTACTCTCCTGACGGACGCTGGATTTATTTCACGAGCGACCGCGGCGGCCAGCCTCAGATTTACAAGATGCCGGCCCAGGGCGAAAGCGCCGCAGCGGCACAGCGTGTGACGTTTACCGGCAACTACAATACGAGCCCGAAGGCCAGCCCGGACGGCAAGCAACTGGCGTACATCTCACGCACGGGCGGCGGATTTAAGCTGTACATTCAAGATCTGCAGTCCGGTGTCGCCACGGCGCTCACTGACACGACACATGACGAGTCGCCCAGCTTCGCGGCGAACGGTCAGTACATTCTTTACGCCACACAGGTGAACGGCCGTGGCGTGCTGGCTGCTGTATCGACCGACGGTCGTACGCGGCAAATCCTGTCCGTTCAGGGCGGCAGCGTACGCGAGCCGTCCTGGGGTCCTTTTATGCAATAACACTTCAGGAGAGAAATAATGATGTCGAAGAAAGTACGCCTGGCCTTGGCCGTCTTGATGATCGGTGCACTGGCAGCGTGTAAGTCGGGTGTCAAGGAAACGAACCCGAACGCCGGTGCGATGAACACCCAGCCGAACCCGAACGCGGTCGCCCAGGTGAACGTCGATGAGCTGAACAATCCGAACAGCCCGCTCGCCAAGCGCAGCGTGTACTTCGATTTCGACAGCTACGCCGTCAAGGACGACTACCAGTCGCTGCTGCAAGCTCACGCACAGTACCTCAAGACGCACCCGGAACGTCACGTCCTGATCCAGGGCAACACCGACGAGCGCGGCACGAGCGAATACAACCTGGCGCTGGGTCAAAAGCGTGCTGAAGCGGTCCGTCGCGCCCTCTCGCTGATGGGCGTGCCCGATTCGCAAATGGAAGCCGTCAGCCTCGGTAAGGAAAAGCCGGTCGCAACGGGCCACGACGAAGCATCGTGGGCGCAGAACCGCCGTGCTGACCTCGTGTATCAACAGTAATTGAGCATTGGATGAAGGGGCGTATGTCGCACCGTTTCTCCCCGCTGCGCGTAGCCGCAGCCGCTTGCGTGGCTGGCGTCGCCTTTGCGGCGCTGCCGGCCCACGCGGGTATCTTCGATGACGATCAGGCGCGCCAGGCGATTCTCGACCTGCGCGCGAAAACGGACAGCCTGTCCAGCCAGCTGTCCGCCGCTCAACGCACGATCCTCGACCAGTCCAACCACCTCGACCAGCTCAACCAGCAGGTCGCGACGTTGCGCGGACAGAACGAGGATATGGCGAACCAGTTGGCGACCCTGCAGAAGCAACAGAAGGACTACTACACGGATCTCGACACGCGACTCAAGAAGTTCGAGCCGCAGCAGGAGACCGTGGACGGCATGCAAGGCACGGTTCAGCCGGGTGAGATGGACGCGTTCAACGCCGCTTCGCAGCAGTTCCGCAACGGCGACTTCAAGAACGCGGCGGCATCGTTCCGTAGCTTCATCGCGAAGTTCCCGCAGAGTCCTTACCAGCCGACCGCGCAGTACTGGCTCGGCAACGCGCTCTATGCGCTGAAGGACTACAAGGGGTCGACCGCGACGTGGCAGAACGTCGTCAACAAATACCCGCAACACCCGCGTGCCCCCGAGGCACTGCTGGCCATTGCAAACAATCAGATCGAGCAGGGGCAAAAGGCTGCGGCCAAACGCACGCTCGAGCAGGTCGTTTCGCAATACGGCAACTCGGATGTCGCCCAGACGGCGCAGAGCAAGCTTTCACAGCTCAAATAAGCGCTGCTGAATGGTTTTGGCGTGACGTGGCGCTGGCTAATGCCAATGCCGCGAAATGCGCCTCTCGCATACAGGGAAGGCCCGGGGCACGGCGTGCTCCGGGCGCTTCCATCGGTTTTATGACGGCAAAAGTTGACGCGTTGACCAGACGCCGCTATAATCCCGCTTCTCTTTTGGGTCGTTAGCTCAGCTGGTAGAGCAGCGGACTTTTAATCCGTTGGTCACAGGTTCGAATCCCGTACGGCCTACCAAAGCATCAAGCAAAAAGCCCAGTCTCCGGACTGGGCTTTTTGCTTTGCAGCGTACGGCGCAGGCTCAAGCGTCTTGAGTGACTCGGCGCGCGAGCATGCGTCCAGCATGTATACTCCCTCCCCCGCCGTCCCATCCCCGCTGCACAGGCCACGTCATCATGAAGTTCACGACCCTTG
The DNA here is from genome assembly GCF_040965835.1 of Paraburkholderia sp. BR10872. Taxonomy (NCBI): domain Bacteria; kingdom Pseudomonadati; phylum Pseudomonadota; class Betaproteobacteria; order Burkholderiales; family Burkholderiaceae; genus Paraburkholderia; species Paraburkholderia sp. BR10872. The sequence continues at coordinate 47,309 of NZ_JBFRCN010000038.1, read as the reverse complement.
CCTGCGCCCTGCTCGCGCTTTTCTGGCTCAGTCTGCGCGTTCAGGCGCAAATTCAACCGCAACCCGAAGACTACGCATACCTGCGCCGCATACGCGTGCCGGACGCCGTCGTCAATTGCGTTGCCGCGCTCGACCAGTGGGTGCATAAGGCGCAGCGTTACGATTCGCTGCTCGTGCCCGATCGGCGCGCGCTCTCGGCGAAAATCGAGCAGCCCGCGCCCGCGAATGCCACGCCCACGCCCGTCGCGAGCGACGCACTTACGCCTGCCCCGTCCATCGACACACTGGTCCATCTGCGCGCCTTCGCCAAGGTCCGCGGCAAGTACGCCTGGGTGCCCGTGAAGGCCACCTGCGGGATCTGGCATTCGCACGTCGTCGACGTCGCGCTGTCGCCGCGCGGCACGCACGCAACGTCGCCGATCCACTGACGACACTTCGTCATCCTTATCGCTTCCCGCAACAAAAAAGCCCGCGCGCCTGACAGCGCACGGGCTTTTTCGCATCGAGCGACGCGCGGCCCATGCCGCGCGCAAACTCAGTCCGCCTTGACGCCTTCGACCTGGATCTGCAGCGTCGTCGCCGTCTTGAAGCCATACGACTGGCCCCAGTTCACGCCGTAGTCCGCGCGGTCGAATTGCGCCGATGCGTCCGCGCCGCACACTTCACGCTTGAGCATCGGGTTCTGGAAGCACTTGAACGAGTCGATCTTCAGGTTCAGCGGCTTGGTCACGCCATGCAGCGTGAACGTGCCGATCACTTCCACGGGCTTGTCGCCTTCGAAGCGGATCGACGTGCCCTTGTAGGTGGCCGTCGGGAACTTCGCGGTGTCGAGGAATTCGGCCGAGCTCACGTGCTTGTCGAGCTTCGCGTTGCCGGTATCGATCGACGATGCGTCGATCGTCACGTCCACCGTGCCCGTCTTCGCCTCGCGATCGAGCGTGACCGTGCCCGAGCTCTTCGTGAACTTGCCGCGCCACACCGAGACGCCGCCGAAGTGATCGGCTTCGAAGCTCGGATAGGTGTGCATCGGGTCGAGGTTATAGGTCGTGGCGGCTGCGAGCGCCGGCGTGGCGACGAAGGCTGCGAGCGAGGCGGCAACGGCCGCGGCGAAAATCGTGGTCTTCATGAATCGATTCCTGGTGCGGGAGAAACGGGATGAAAAAGCGGTGCCGTACGCGCGTCAGTGCGCGGCGGACACGATGTGAAACTTGATCTGCACGTCGTCGGCGACGATCGAGGTGTCCTTCCACTCGCCCGAGCCGATGCCGTAAGCGAGACGCTTGATCGGCAGTGTGCCGTCGAACACCTGGGTGGCGCCGTCCTTGCGGTACTGCACCGGCACGACGACGTCGGTCGTCTTGCCCTTGATGGTCAGCTTGCCGGTCACCGTGAACGCGCCGTTCGCGGCGGGCTTGATCTGCGTGGAGACGAAGGTCGCGTGCGGGAAATGCGAAGCGTCGAACCATTCGTCGCCGGCGACTTCCGTGTTGTATTCCGGCGCGCCGAGGTCGAAGCTCGCCACCTCGACGTCGAGCTTCGCGCTCGATGCCGCGACGTTCGCCGGATCGAAGCGCACGTCGGCGGTGAAGTGGTTGAAGCGCCCTTCGACCGGCACATTCATTTGCTTGAACACGGCGCTCACGGAGTTCTTCGCGGCTTCGGCCGCGGCGTTGGCGTTCGTGGCGAAGGTCGTGACAAGTGCCGCGCCGGCGGCGAGCGCCGCGCCGAGCGCGACGACGGAAGCAGTATGGGCAAGACGCTGGATCATGGGCAGTCGGTCCAAGGTGGAAGGTATCGGGAAATGGAGATGGCGCATGCGCGCCGCGAAGTCATTCGCGCGGCGTGCCGAACGGCAGCATGCGAGAGAGGATGTTCTGGCGGTCGATCAACTGGTGCTTGATGACGGCGAGCACGTGCAGCACGACCACGGTGAGCAGGGTGTAGTTCAGCGAGATATGCACGACGCGCAGCACGCCCTTGAGCGCGGTGTCGGGGCCGATCAGCACGGGCATCGGCCAGATGCCGAGGTACACGACCTGAATGCCGGCCGCCGAACTGTAGAGATATCCCGTGACCGGAATCGCGACCATCAGCACGTAAAGCGCGGTATGGCCCAGGTGCGCGGCGAGCCGTTCCCAGCCATGCATGGATCCGGGCAGCGCGGGCGCGGTGTGCGTCACGCGCCAGAGAATGCGCACGAGCACGAGCGCGAGCACGGTCACGCCAATCCACTTGTGCCACGAGAAGTAGCGCAGCTTCGTGGGCGTGATGCCCGGAATGTCGGTCATGACCCAGCCGAGCGCAAAGCCCCAGACGATCAGCGCGGCGATCAGCCAGTGCAGCAGCATGGCAACGCCGTTATAGCGGCCGGCGGGCTTGACGGTGGGGTTCATCGGCATACGACTCCATTATTCGAGGTGTGCACTTTACCCGGCCAAACCTATTCAAACAATCGTCTAAAATGGATGGTTATCATCCATTTTTTCGATAGATCGAAAAGGACCGTACCTCGTGGACCGCACCTCGGACCGCTCCCCTAGCCTCGAGCAGCTGCGCGCGCTGATCGCCGTCGCCGAAACCGGCAGCTTCTCGGCGGCGGCGCGCCAGCTCGACCGCGCGCAGTCGGTGGTCAGCTATACGATCGCCAATCTCGAGGCGCTGCTGGGCGTCGCGCTGTTCGAGCGCGGCAAGCGCAAGCCGGAACTCACGGCCGCGGGCCGCGCGATCCTCGCCGACGCGCGCCGCCTCGATCTGCTCATGGGTCAGCTTAACGCCAAGGCGGCCGGCCTGCAGAGGGGGCTCGAGGGCGAGGTTTCGCTGGCCGTGGACGTGATGTTTCCGTCGCAGCGGCTCATCGAGGCCCTGCAGGCGTTCGCGTTCACGTTTCCCACCGTCGCGCTGAATCTCACCATGGAAGCGCTTGGCGGCGTGCTCAAGCTCGTGCTCGACGGCGACTGCGCGGTGGGGATCAGCGGGCCGAACCACAACTGGCCGCACGTGATCGAAGCCCAGTCCATCGGCACCGTGGAACTCGTGCTCGTGGCCGCCCCCTGCCATCCGCTCGCCAAGGCGGAGCAACCCGTGCGCATTTCGGATGCGCGCGAGCACACGCAGCTGGTGCTCACCGACCGCAGCCGCCTTACCGAGGGCCAGAATTTCGGCGTGTACAGCAATCGCGCGTGGAAACTCGGCGACTTGGGCGCCAAGCACCGGCTGCTGCTCGCGGGCCTCGGCTGGGGGTCGATGCCGAAGCACCTCGTGGAAGCCGATCTCGAAGCCGGTCGGCTCGTGCGCGTCGCGCTCGCGGACCGGCGCTCGGTGAACTACAACATCTCGCTGATCCATCGCACCGACGCGGCGCGCGGCCCCGCCAGCGAGTGGCTCTGCCACTACCTCACGCAAGGTACGCCGCCGCAGGCGCCGTTGCCCGACGCGCGCTGAACGCTGAACTGGCGCGGGAGCGAAGCGCGTGCGGGTTGTACGAACGCAAGCCCGCGCACGCCTGAGTCTGCCCCTGGCGATGTAGGGTGCGCCGCCCGCTTCAGCCCTTCTTGACCTTGGCCGCCTTGGCCGCCTTGGCCGCCTTGGCCGGCGCAGCCGCTGGCGCTGCCGCCGCCGCGGGTGGCACCACGCCCGACCAGCCCGGCAAATAACGCGCGTCGGCATCGTGCGCGTGCGATAGCGCCTCGGCGAGCGCAGCGTCGAAGTCCTTGCGCAGGCGCGTTTCGGATACCTTACGGCGCAGATAGTCGGCCCACAGGAATTCGCTGAACGGCGTCGTGTCCTTCGCGTAGCCGCCCGCCGTGCGCAACTCGCCCGCGAGGCTGCGATACGGATCGTCGGCAAGGCCGAGAAGCTGCTTCGGCAACTGGTCGAATTCGCAGCGCTCGCCCGCGGCATCGAACGGATGCACCCACTGGTCGTGCTCCATCATGCGCCAGAAAATGGTGGGCTCGAGCCATGAGAGATCCTTGAGCACCGTCACCCGCACGCTCTGCACCGACTCTTCGAGCCACGCGCGGCCAAGGTGGTGATGATCGACCACGTAGTAGCGCGACTTCGGCCCCAGCACGGCGGGAAACCAGTGCGAGTCGATGGCCGCCGCGCGCCCCTTCTTGTCGAGCGTCTGCCAGTGCGCGCGCTTGGCGTTCACCTCCCGAAAGCCCACTGTGATCTGCGTGGGACGCAACTCGTCGAGCTTCACGGTGATGAGATGGAGATCGGTGTTCGGCAGGTTCATGGCGGGCCTCCTGTTTTAGTGTCGGTTCATGTCGGGGTCGATCGCGCAACGATACAGCCGAACGGCCATGCACGCCGGTTCAATCGAACGAGCGCCGCGCGCCCCGTGCGCAGGGTCAACCCTGAGACGGGCGGGCACGCTGGATGCACGCTTTCGCCGCTTCGCCTATAAATGCGCCAAGGGACAGACGGCGCGCACCACCACGCCCGTCATGCTCCCGCCGCTGTCAGTTGCACGTCTTCCAGGCTCAACCAACGACACAAGCGAGGGCATTTTGGATCTCGAAACCATCCGCGTATTCATCATGACCCGGGGCATCGACTTCGGGACCAAGGTCGTGGCGGCGATCGTCCTGTGGATCATCGGACGCTGGGCCATCAACCTCGTCGCCGGTGTGCTGCGCAAGGTGCTCGCGCGCAACGAGCGCGTCGATCCCACGCTCGCGCATTACCTCAGTTCGATCCTCGCCGCCGTGTTGAACCTGCTGCTGGTCCTCGCGATCCTGCAGGTGTTCGGCGTGCAGACCACCTCGTTCGCGGCGCTCCTCGCCGGTCTCGGCCTCGCCATCGGTACGGCGTGGGGCGGGCTGCTCGCGCATTTCGCGGCAGGCGTGTTCATGCAGGTGCTGCGCCCGTTCAAGGTGGGCGACTTCGTGACGGCCGGGGGCGTGACGGGCACCGTGAAGGAACTCGGCATCTTCGGCACGACCATCATCTCGCCGGACAACGTGGTCAACATCGTCGGCAACAACAAGATCTTCTCGGACACCATCTCGAACTACAGCGCGACGCCCGTGCGCCGCGTAGAGCTGACCGCGAAGATCGCCAACGGCGTCGATCCCGTCGATGCCGCCAGCCGTCTGCGCACGGCCATCGCCAAAATTCCGAACGTTTCGCAGGAGCCGCCGCCCAACGTCGAGATTCTCTCGTTCACGCCCGAAGGCCCGCTGCTGGCTGTACGTCCCTACACCAGCAACGACTCCTACTGGCAGGTGTATTTCGACACCAACCGCACGATTGTCGAGACCTTCAAGGACGCGGGCTACCCGACGCCCGAAACGCCCTCGATCATTCGCCGCGTGGGCACCTAGCGCCGCGTTCGACGCGAGCGCCAAAACAAAACGGCATCGCCTTCGCAGGCGATGCCGTTTTTCCTTGCGTTGCGGCCCGAAGGCGCCGGACGCTCAACCGCCGTTGGGCTTGCGCACCGCGCCGCCGCGCGAGTCCTTGCGCAGCATCTTCCACACGCCGCCGATCAGGATCGGCACGATCGCCGCGCCGATGCCGACGAGCACGATCACGTTGAGGTACTGGCGAATGAACGGAATGTTGCCGAAGAAGTAGCCGAGCAGTACGAGCAGCAACACCCAGGACAGCGCGCCCGTGACCGTGAAAAACTGAAAGCGTCGCATAGGCATTTGCGAGACGCCCGCCACGAACGGCGCGAACGTCCGCACGACAGGAATGAAGCGCGCGAGCACGATGGTCTTGCCGCCGTGGCGTTCGTAGAATTCGTGGGTTTTCTGCAGCGCGGCGCGGTCGAGGAAGCGTTCGAGCACAGGAATGTGCGTATTGAACACTTTCGGCCCGATGGCGCGCCCAATCAGAAAGTTCACCGTATTGCCGAGGACCGCAGCCACGAGCAGCAGCACGATCAGCACGCCGAGATTCATCTCATGCGTCGCGGCAAACGCACCGCCGATGAAGAGCAGCGAGTCGCCGGGCAGGAACGGCAGCACCACGAGGCCGGTTTCGCAGAACACGATCAGGAACAGCACCGCGTAGACCCAGCCGCCGTATTGCTGGATGAAGACACCGAGAAACTTGTCGATGTGCAAGACAAGATTGACGAACTGCAGAAGCGTATCCAAAAGTGTCCCTTATTGATCGTGGGCCGCGCGCCTGAAAAAGCGCATTCGCCCTGCGTTGCGCGAGAAGCCAAATTGATCGCGCCATGATACCGAAAGTGCCCGTGAGCCACGAAAATTTCCCGCCAATTTCGGTGAATTTGCGCACAAAGCGCTGCTACATGAGGGTTTCGCGGGCGCTGAAGCGCGTCGGGTCGGCTAGCGCCGACTCGCTATAATTGCGCGCATGTCTTCGAACTCCGAACCCACCGGCGCCGTGCCGGATTCCGCCAGCGCCGCCGACACTGGCGCCACGACCGGCGCCGCAGTCGCGTCGCGTGCCGCGCAGCCCGCGCGCGCGATCCAGGCGTTGCCCGACCAGCTCATCAGCCAGATCGCCGCGGGTGAAGTGGTCGAGCGGCCTGCCTCCGTCGTCAAGGAACTGCTCGAAAACGCGCTCGACGCGGGCGCGAGCACGCTGCGCATCCTGCTCGACGAGGGCGGCGTCAAGCGCATCTCCATCGCCGACGACGGCTGCGGCATTCCCGAAGCCGAACTCCCGCTCGCGCTCATGCGGCACGCCACGAGCAAGATCCGCTCGCTCGCCGAACTGGAGAGCGTCGCGACGCTCGGGTTCCGGGGCGAAGCGTTGGCGTCGATCGCCTCGGTCGCCGAGATGTCGATCACGAGCCGCAGCGCCGACGCGCAGCACGCCGTGAAGATCGACGGGCACACCGGCGCGATCTCGCCGGCTGCGGGCGGCCAGGGAACGACCATCGAAGTGCGCGAGCTGTACTTCAACACGCCCGCGCGCCGCAAGTTCCTGAAGAGCGAGCAGACCGAGCTGGGCCATTGCCTCGAGATGATCCGCCGCAGCGCGCTCGCACGCCCGGACGTCGCGATCTCGGTGCTGCACAACGGCCGCGCCGTGGAGCACTGGAACGCGAGCGATCCGGCCACGCGCGTCTCGAAGATCCTCGGCGAAGTGTTCGCCACGGCGCATCTGCCGCTCGACGAGCGCGCCGGGCCGCTCGCCGTCTACGGTTGTGCAGGGCTGCCGACGGCGAGCCGCAACCGCGCCGACCAGCAGTACTTCTTCGTGAACGGCCGCTTCGTGCGCGACAAGCTGCTCACGCACGCGGTGCGCTCGGCGTATGAGGACGTGCTGCACGGCGAGCGCTACCCGTCGTACGTGCTGTTCCTCGACCTGCCGCCCGAAGCCGTCGACGTGAACGTGCATCCCTCGAAGATCGAAGTGCGTTTCCGCGATTCGCGCTCGATTCACCAGTTCGTGTTCCATGCCGTGCAGCGCGCGCTAGCGCGCCACGCGGGCGCCTCGCCCGAGACGACCTCGGGCGGCCATGCCGCGGCGCTCATCGAGCCGCGGGCGTTGCCGGGCGCCGGGGTGCTGGGCGCCTCGGTCGGGCTGGCTTCGGGCGCGGCCGACTCCGCGCGCGCAGGCGCAGCGCCCGGCTTCGGCGCGGACGGCAGGTTCGGCACCGCGAGCGTGGCAAGCAGCTTCGGCGGCGGCGCGGGTGGCCTGCCTTCGCGCGCGTCGGGCTTCGGTCAGCCAGGCGGCGGCGGTGCAGGCGCGAGCAGCGGCAACACCTGGCTGCGCCAGTCGCGCATGACGCAAGGCAGCCTGCCTGTCGCGCAGCCGCTCGCGCTATATGACGCGTTGTTCGGCCGCAAGGATGTCGGCGCCGGCACGGCGCAAGGTTCGAGCGTCCCGCAGGCGCAAGACGGCGCAGCCGGTGCAGCCGATGCATTCGCCACCGGCGCGCCGCACGCCGCCTTCGAAGCCGGCGAGGACCACCCGCTCGGTTTCGCGCTCGGCCAGGTTCACGGCATCTACGTGCTCGCGCAGAACGCGCGCGGCCTCGTGATCGTCGACATGCACGCCGCGCACGAACGCATCCTGTACGAGCAGTTCAAGCAGGCCCTCGCCGAACGCTCGCTCGCCGTGCAGCCCTTGCTGATCCCGATCTCGATGACGGCCGATCCCGTCGAAACCGGCACCGTCGAGGAAGAAAAGGCCACGCTCGAAGCGCTGGGCTTCGATCTCGCCGTCCTCTCGCCCACCTCGATTGCGATCCGCGCGGTGCCCGCGCTCCTCAAGGACGCCGATCTCCAGGCGCTCGCGCGCGCCGTGCTCGCCGACCTGCACGAGTATGGCGGCTCGCGCGTGCTCACCGAGCGCCAGCACGAGATGCTCGGCACGCTCGCCTGCCATCACGCGGTGCGCGCGAACCGGCGTCTCACGCTCGACGAAATGAACGCGCTCCTGCGCCAGATGGAAGCCACCGAGCGTGCCGACCAGTGCAACCACGGCCGGCCGACCTGGTATCAGCTCACGCTCGCCGATCTCGATCGGCTCTTCATGCGCGGTCAATGACGCAGTCCACGAAACAGGAAGGCGCAGCGCTGCCCGTCGCGTGTCTGCTCGGCCCCACGGCCTCGGGCAAGACGGCGGCCGCGCTCGCCTATGCCGCGCAGTCGGCGGCGCGCGGGCGCACGGTGGAAATCGTGAGCGTCGATTCGGCGCTCGTGTACCGCGAGATGGACATCGGCACGGCGAAGCCGAACGCCGCGGAGCGTGCGGCCGCCGCGCATCATCTGATCGATATCGTCGATCCGCTGAATGCCTATTCCGCCGCCGACTTTCGTGCCGACGCGCTGCGCGTGACGGGCGAAATCGTTGCGCGCGGGAACGTGCCGCTGCTCGTGGGCGGGACGATGCTCTACTACAAGGCGCTCACCCAAGGCCTGAACGACCTGCCCTCGGCCGATCCGGCCGTGCGCGCGCAACTCGACGCCGAAGCCGCGCGCGACGGCTGGCCCGCCATGCATGCCCGCCTCGCGCAGGTCGATCCGCCCACGGCTGCACGCCTCGCCCCGAACGACTCGCAGCGCATCCAGCGGGCGCTCGAAATCTTCATGCTGAGCGGGCAGCCGATGTCGGTGCTGCTCGCCACGCCGTCCACGCGCGAAGATGAAGCCGCGCGCTACCGCTTCGTGCCCGTCGCGCTCGAGCCGTCCGAACGCAGCGTGCTGCACGCGCGTATCGAAGCGCGCTTCGATGCGATGCTCGCCGGCGGTCTCATCGACGAGGTGAAGGCGCTGCGTGCGCGCGGGGACCTGAACCCCAACCTGCCATCCATGCGCTGCGTGGGTTATCGCCAGGTTTGGGAATACCTCGATGGCGAAGTCGACTATGACACCATGCGCGACAAGGGCGTCTTTGCCACCCGCCAGCTCTGCAAGCGTCAGCTCACGTGGCTGCGCGCCATGCCGGAGCGCATCGTCGTGGATTGCTGCGCGCAGGATGCGACCGATCAGGCCGTCGCGGCCGTAGCGCAGATCGGCGGCTGAAGCCGCGTCCCCCTTTCCCCGCTTCGGCTCCCGGGCGCTTTGTGCGCCACAACATCCCCGTTCCGTCCGCAGGCGGCGCACGTGCGTGCGTTGCCCGCGCGCCATCGCCCGCCGCAGCGCGCCACCGAAAACCGCCCTCGCCCGCTTGACTTTCGACCGACCGGATACGATCATTCGTTCATCACTAGAGCAATTGCTCAGGCTTGAGCCGATCGGCCGCTTTGAGTAAGGAGACACCGAATGAACACCGAACGCAGCAATGCGAACGTGATCCTGCACATCGGCGCCGGGTCGTTTCACCGGGCGCATCAGGCGTGGTACCTGCATCGCGTGAACCTCGCGCGCAAGCCCGACGAGGCCGCATGGTCGCTCACCGTCGGCAACATCCGCTCCGACATGAACGCCGTGATGGACGTGCTGGCCGCGCAAAACGGCGTCTACACGCTCGAAACAGTCACGCCGCAGGGCGAGCGCGCCTACGAGACGATCCGCTCGATCACGCGCGTGCTGCCGTGGTCGGCCGATCTCGCGAGCCTGATCGATGCAGGCGCCGACGCGAACTGCAGGATCATCGCGTTCACGGTGACCGAAGGCGGCTATTACCTCGACGAGCACGACCGCCTCGACACCGCGAACCCCGACCTCGCCGCCGACCTCAAGGGCGGCCGCACGACGATTTACGGCGCGCTCGCCGCGATCCTCGAAGCGCGCATGGCACGTGACGGCGGCCCCGTCACGCTGCAGACCTGCGACAACCTGCGCAGCAACGGCAAGCGCTTTCACGCGGGCATGCGCGAATTCCTCGCGCTGCGCGGCGCAACGGATCTGCGCGACTGGTTCGATGCCAACACGGCGTGCCCCGACTCCATGGTCGACCGCATCACGCCGCGCCCCACGCCCGACGTGCGCGAGCGCGTGAAAGCGGCGACCGGCGTGGACGACGCCTGTCCAGTGATGGGCGAAGCGTTCATCCAGTGGGTGATCGAGGATCACTTCTGCGCGGGGCGGCCCGCGTGGGAGCGCGCAGGCGCCGAGATGGTCGAATCGGTGATGCCCTACGAGGAAGCGAAGATCCGCATCCTCAATGCCACGCACAGCTGCATTGCGTGGGCGGGCACGCTCATCGCGCTCGACTTCATCCACGAAGGCACCCACGACGCCGACATCCGTACCTTCGCGCGCGAGTACGTGAGCGAAGACGTGATTCCCTGCCTCACGCCCAGCCCGCTCGATCTCGCGAAGTATCGCGACGTCGTGCTCGAACGCTTCAGCAATCCGTACATCCAGGACACGAACCAGCGCGTGGCCGCCGACGGCTACTCGAAGATCCCGGGCTTCATCGCGCCCACGCTCGCGCAACGCATCGCCGCGGGCGCGACGCCCGCCGCCACGGCCATGCTGCCTGCGCTCTTCCTGCGCTTTCTGGAACGCTGGCACAAGGGCACGCTGCCCTACCGCTACCAGGACGGCGTGATGGACGAAGCGGCCGTCCACCGCATGTTCGAAACTGGCGACCCCGTCTCGACGTTTCTCGGCGACAAGCTGCTGTGGGGCGGCCTCGCCGGCAACCCGACTCTGGGCGGCGCGGTGCGCGGCGCGCTCACGCGCGTGGACCAGTGGCTCGCCTCTCGCGGCTGCAGCGTTTGAAAAAAGACCCCAGCGCAATCCGCAACACCTGCGCCACGCGCGCCCTCCGGGTCGGCGCGCATGGCGTCGCGCCCGGCGCGCGGCTAAAGTAGCGCAACTCTCTTCACGACTTCAGCGCGCCTATGTATCTCGGCATCGACCTCGGCACCTCCGAAGTGAAAGTCCTGCTGCTCGCGCCCGACGGCCGCGTGATCGGCACTGCCGGCACGCCCTTCGTCGTCTCGCGCCCTCACCCGCGCTGGTCCGAGCAGAATCCCGCCGACTGGTGGGAAGGCACGCGCCGCGCGCTCGCCGCGCTGCGCGAGGCGCATCCTCACGAATTCGCGCAGGTGCGCGGCATTGGCCTCTCCGGCCAGATGCACGGCGCGGTGCTGCTCGACGCGCACGACAACGTCTTGCGCCCCGCGATCCTCTGGAACGATATGCGCGCGGTGGACGAATGCGCCGAACTCACCGCACGTGCGCCGCAGCTGCATCGCATAGCGGGCAATCTCGCCATGCCGGGCTTCACCGCGCCCAAGCTGCTGTGGGTCGCGCGCCACGAGCCGCAGATCTTTCGCGAGACGGCCTGTGTGCTGCTGCCGAAGGACTATCTGCGCCTGCAGCTCACCGGCGGCAAGGTCTCCGATCCTTCGGATGCCGCGGGCACGCTCTGGCTCGACGTGGCCAAACGCGACTGGTCCGATGCGCTGCTCGACGCCTGCAACATGACACGCGCGCAAATGCCCGCGCTCGCCGAAGGCAGCGCGCCCTCCGGCACGCTGCTGCCTGCGCTCGCACGCGAGTTCGGTCTGCGCGAGGACGTGGTCGTGGCAGCGGGCGGCGGCGACAACGCGACGAGCGCCATCGGCATCGGCGCCACGCAGCCCGGCGACGGCTTCGTCTCGCTCGGCACCTCGGGCGTGCTCTGCGTGGTGGGCGACCGTTTCCGGCCGAATCCCGCTTCTGCCGTGCACGCGTTCTGCCACGCGATTCCGGACCGCTGGCACCAGATGAGCGTCGTGCTTTCGGCGGCGAGTTGCCTGCGCTGGGTCTGCAAGCTCACGGGCACGAACGAGCCCACACTGCTCGCCGAAGTGGAGCAGCTCAACGCGCCAACCCTCGCCGAAGCCCCGCTCTTCCTGCCGTATCTCTCGGGCGAGCGCACGCCGCACAACGACCCGTATGCGCAGGGCGTGTTCTTCGGCATGACGCACGCGACCGACCGCGCACTGCTCGGCTACGCCGTGCTCGAAGGCGTGACGCTCGCGCTCACCGACGGCCTCGACGCGCTCGCGGCCGCGGGCACCGAAGTGGGCGCGCTGTCGATGCTGGGCGGCGGCGCGCGCAGCGGCTACTGGGCGCAACTGGTTGCAGACGCATTCGACACGCCCACGCGCCAGCACGGCGGCGGCGAGACGGGCGCGGCGCTCGGAGCGGCCCGCCTTGGCTGGCTCGCGGCAGGCGGCAACGCGCGTGAAGTGCTGACCAAGCCGCCCGTGGTGGCCGAGTACGCGCCGAATGCGGCGCGCCACGCGGCGCTGCGCGAGCGGCTCACTGCCTACCGCGCGCTGTACCGCCACGTGCGCCCGCTCTTCGAGCCCTCGCGCGAACGCCTCGCGTAACGCGTGCAGTACACTTCGGCCCCGCATCCCCCCGACCCCCATCGTGCCCAAGTCCACCGAAAAACTCGATCTCGCGACCCGCGCCGCCTGGCTCTACTACGTGGCCGGCAACACCCAGAACGAAATCGCCGAGAAGCTGCAGGTGTCGCGCCCGGTCGCGCAGCGCCTCGTCGCGTTCGCGGTCGAGAAGAACCTCATTCGCGTGCGCGTCGATCATCGTCTCGCCGACTGCCTCGCGCTCGCCGACGCGCTTTCGAAGCGCTACGGCCTTTCGGTTTGCGAAGTGGTGCCCGTGGACAATGACACGCCCGAGGAAATCGACCGCAAGCTCGCCGTGGCAGGGGCGCAGGTGATGGAGCGCTATCTGGGCGAAGAGCGGCCGATGGTGGTGGCCGTGAGCAGCGGTCGAACGCTCAAGGCCGCCGTCGATCAGATCGCGCAGCTGGAGCGGCCGCAGCATCGGCTGGTTTCGATGGTGGGCGCGATCGCCCAGGACGGTTCGTCGAACCGCTACGACGTCGCGCTGCATATCTCCGAGAAGACGGGCGGCAAGCACTTTCTGCTGCCCGCGCCGCTCATCGCGGATAGCGAGGCCGAGCGCGCGCAATGGTGCAATCACCGGCTCTATCGCATCGTCGAGTCGTTGTCGGGCGAGGCCGATGTCGCGTTCGTCGGCATCGGCAACATCGGCGAGCATTGCCCGCTGCATGAGGACGGCTTCATCACCTCCGACGAAGTGCGCGAACTGATGGACCAGGGCGCCATCGCCGAAATGCTCGGCCTGCCGATCGACGCCGCCGGCAAGCGCGTCGATTCGCCCACGGGCCGCCGCGTGACGAGCGTGTACCTCGATTCGCCGCCGCGCCGCCCGACCATCGGCTTCGCCGGCGGCGCGCGCAAGCGCGAAGCGGTGATCGCGGCGCTCAACGGCGGCTGGCTCTCCGGGCTCGTCACCGACGAGCTGTGCGCGCGCGCCGCGATCGAACGCTAAGCCCCAAAAAAGCGCCCGCACGAAGCGGGCTAACAAAGGCAACCTCAGGTACCTCGCCACACAAGACACCGCCTCACCCTCCTCCGAGGCGGTGCGTCCGGCAAGCCAGTGAATTCACGCAGCCAGTTGCTGCGCGAAGCGACGCTCGAACGCCTGGCCGTTCGCGTCGAAGAGGTGGCAATGGTCGGGCGTCGAGCCCACCTTGAACGCCTCGCCGCGATCGTGACGCTCCAGCGGCGGAATGCGCGCGATCAGGCCATCGGGCGCGACCGGGCATTCGGCGTAAAGATAGGCGGCGTCACCGAGCGACTCCACCGTCATCGCCTTCGCGCTCACGCCTTCCGCGCCCGTCATGATGTGCAGATGCTCGGGGCGGATGCCCACCGTCACCTTGTCGCCCTCGCGCGCCTTGCCCGGCTCGACGCCCACCTTCTGCGTATCGCCCGTTTCGTAGCGCACGACGATGCCGTCGCTGCCGATCTGCTGCACCGTGCCGTCGAGGAAATTCATCTTCGGCGAGCCGATGAAGCCCGCCACGAAGCGGTTCGCCGGCGCGTGATATAGACGGTTCGGACTGCCGACCTGTTCGACATTGCCTGCCGAGAGCACGACGATCTTGTCGGCGAGCGTCATCGCTTCGACCTGATCGTGCGTCACGTAGATCATCGTCGTCTTGAGTTCGTCGTGCAGGCGCGCGAATTCGAGGCGCATCTTCACGCGCAGCGCGGCGTCGAGATTCGAGAGCGGTTCGTCGAACAGGAACACCTTCGGCTTGCGCGTGATCGCGCGCCCGATCGCCACGCGCTGGCGCTGGCCGCCCGAGAGCTGCTTGGGCTTGCGGTCGAGCAGATGGTCGATGTGGAGGATCTTCGCGGCGTTCTTCACGGCCGCGTCGATTTCGGGCTTCTTCGCGCCCGCGAGCTTCAGGCCGAACGCCATGTTGTCGTACAGCGTCATGTGCGGATACAGCGCGTACGACTGGAACACCATCGCAATGCCGCGCTTGGCCGGCGGCACGTCGTTCATGCGCGTGCCGTCGATCATCAGGTCGCCGCCGCTGATGTCCTCCAACCCCGCGATCATGCGCATGAGCGTGGTCTTGCCGCAGCCGCTCGGGCCCACGAACACGACGAACTCGCCGTCGCCGATGTCGAGGTTCACGTCGCGCAGCACTTCATTGTCGTCGTAGCGCTTCAGTACGTCTCTGAGGATCACGCTTGCCATGATGTGTCTCCGTTTCTGCTTGAGTCTGCTTAAGTCTGCCTAAGCCGGTTCAGTTCGAACGCGTTTGCGCCTGGTTCATCCAGTACGCCACCCGCGCGGGCAGCGTCGTCATGTCGTCGAAGATTTCGCTTGCACCCGCTTCGCGCAACTCGTGCGCGTGCGCGTCGCCGCCCACGTGCGTGCCGCCCACGAAGCCGAGCACCGTCATGCCGGCCGCGCGCGCCGCGCTCACGCCCGTCACGCTGTCCTCGACCACGAGGCACGCGGCGGGCGCGACATCCATGCCCTGCGCCGCCGCGAGATAGACGTCGGGCGCGGGCTTCGGCCGGGCGACGATATCGGCGCAGTACACGCGCGCGCCAAAGAAGCGATCGAGCCCGTTGCGCGCCAGCACCTCGCGCACCACCGCCGTGTAGCTGTTGCTCGCACAGGCCTTGGTGAGCGCCACGGCTTCCAGTGCCGCCACGACGCCCGGAAATAGCGGCGCTTCGCGCGCTTCGGCTTCGGCCACGGTGCGGATCGCATCGACGTCGGCGGCGGTGAGGCTGCGCCCGAGCGCTTCACCCGCGCCGCCCAGCACGCGCTCGATGCGCTGGCCGAGCAGCGGCATGACGACGGGCGCCGCGTCCACGCCGGGCCAGCGCGCTTCGAGTTCGCGCACCAGCACGCGGGCCGCTACGGCTTCGCTGTCGATCAGCACGCCGTCGCAATCGCAGATCAGGGCTTGACTGGACATCGCATTGGCCATTACTTGACCGCCCCGAACGTAAGGCCGCGCACCAGTTGCTTCTGCGACAGCCAGCCGACGATCAGCACCGGCGCGACCGCGAGCAGCGACGCCGCGGAGAGCTTCGCCCAGAACAGCCCCTCAGGGCTCGAGTACGACGCGATGAACACCGTCAGCGGCGCGGCGTTCGAGCTCGAGAGGTTGATGCTCCAGAACGCTTCGTTCCACGAAAGAATGATCAACAGCAGCGCGGTAGATGCGAGCCCCGGCACCGCCATCGGCATGAGCAGATAGACGATTTCCTGCCAGGTGGCCGCGCCGTCCATGCGTCCGGCTTCGAGAATGTCTTTGGGAATCTCGTTGAAGTACGTGTACGCCATCCACACTGCGATCGGCAGATTGATGAGCGTATAGACGATCACCAGCCCGCTCACGGTGTCGAGGAGCCCCGAGTTCTTCCACAGCAGGTAGATCGGCACGAGCACGCCCACCGAAGGCATCATCTTGGTGGAGAGCATCCACAGCAGAATTCCCTGCGTGCGCTTGTTCGGGAAGAACGCCATCGCGTAGGCCGCGGGCACGGCAAGAATCAGGCAGACGATCGTCACGCCGGCCGAAATCATCACCGAATTCCACGCGAACGCGAAGTAGTTGCTGCGCGCGAACACCTCTCTGAAGCTGTCGAGCGTGGGCAGGAAGAAGATCGTCGGGATATAGGCCTGCTGCTCGGTCTTGAACGCCGTGATCGTCATCCAGAAGATCGGGAAGAACAGCGCGATCGCGATCAGCCAGGCAAGCAGCCCCGGCAGCACGCGCCCGATGAACTGCATCGGCGACGAATGCTTGACCGCGTCGGGCGATTGCGCGGGCGTAGCGGTAATCTGGCTCATTTTTCGTACTCCCCTTTGAGGTTGCGCGCGAGCATGCGCACGAGGAAGAACGACACGATGTTCGCCAGCACGACGGCGAGAATGCCGCCAGCCGAAGCGATGCCCACGTCGAACTGCTGCAGGCCCATCGAGTAGATCAGGTAAGTGAGGTTGGTGGTCGCGTTGCCGGGACCGCCGCCCGTGGTCGTGTAGATCTCGGCGAAGATCGACAGCAGGAAGATGGTTTCCATCATCACGACAACGGCAATCGCGCGCCGCAGGTGCGGCAGCGTGATGTAGAAGAACAAGGCGATCGGGCCCGCGCCGTCGATCTTCGCGGCTTCCTTCTGCTCCTGGTCGAGCGACTGGATCGCCGTGAAGAGAATGAGGAACGCGAACGGCAGCCACTGCCACGCCACGATCATGATGACCGCGGTGAGCGGATAGACGGCGAACCAGTCGATCGGCGTCATGCCTATCGAGCGCATGGCGATGGCCACGAGGCCGTACACCGGATGCAGGATCATGTTCTTCCAGATCAGCGCGCTCACCGTGGGCATCACGAAGAACGGCGCGATCGCGAACAGGCGCGCCACGCCCTGACCGATGAACTTGCGGTCGAACAGCACCGCCATCAGCACGCCGCCGACCACGGTGATCACGAGCACCGCCACGATCAGCTCGATGGTGTGCACGATCGACGGCACGAACGAGGGATCGGTGGCGAGGAACCTGTAGTTGTCGAAGCCCGCGAATCCCTTGAGATCGGGGTTCAGCAGGTTGTATCGCGTGAACGAATACCAGATCGTCATCGCGAGCGGGATCGTCATCCACAGCAGCAGCACCGCCACGGACGGCGTCACGAGCCAGCGTGAGGCCGAGCGGCGCGATTCGACCTGCTGCGGTTTCTGTGGCGTGCGCGCTCGATTGAATATAGGCATGGGGAGATGGAGATGACGCATGAGGACCACCCTTCTCGGTTGCGCGCCTCTATGGAACACGGCGCGGCATCGGCTGTCGCGAGTGCGCGCGCCGCGCCAGGTCGCCCGGCGCGCGCACTCGCGCTACTACGCTGGCTGCCTGAACGGCGCAGCCCGACTTCCCGCAGTTACTTCTGATACCCGGCTTGCGCCACGGCACGGTTGGCAGCGGCGTTACCGGCGGTCAGCGCCTGATCGACGCTCATCTGCCCTGCCACGGCGCCCGCAATGCTCTGGCCCACGACCGTACCGAACGACTGGAACTCAGGAATCCCGACGAACTGGATACCCGTGTACGGCACCGGCTTCGCGGTCGGATGCGTCGGATCGGCGGTCTGGATCGCCTTGAGCACGAACTCGGAGAACGGCGCGGCCTTCTTGTACTCGGGATTCTGATAGGTCGAAATGCGCGTGCCCGAGGGCACCGAAGCCCAGCCCTCGTCCTGCGCGACCATCTGGACGTACTCTTTCGAGGTGGCCCATTCGATGAACTTCTTCGCCGCGTCCTGCGACTTCGACGACTTCGGCACCGCGAGCGCCCACGACCACAGCCAGTGCGCGCCGTTGGGCGTGGCTTCGGTCGGCGCGGCCGCGAAGCCGATCTTGTCGGCCACCTGCGACTGCTGCTTGTTGTAGAGGATGCCGGCTGCCACCGTCGCGTCGATCCACATCGCGCACTTGCCCGACGACATCAGCGTGAGGTTTTCGTTGAAGCCGTTCGAGCTGGCTCCCGGCGGGCCGTCCTTCTTCAGCATGTCGACGTAGAAGTTCACCGCCTTCTTCCACTCTGGCGAAGTGAGCTGCGCCTGCCACTTTTCGTCGAACCAGCGGCCGCCGAAGGTGTTCGCGACCGTCGTCACATACGCCATGTTCTCGCCCCAGCCGGCCTTGCCGCGCAGGCAGATGCCGTAGGTGCCGGCGGACTTGTCGGTGAGCTTGTCGGCGAAGTCCTTGATCTGGTCATAGGTCGGCTGCTCGGGCATCTTGAGGCCCTTCTTGTCGAACAGGTCCTTGCGGTAATACGTCATCGAGCTTTCGACGTAGAACGGCAGCGCGTAAAGCGTGCCGTTGTACGAGAGGCCATCGCGCGCGGTCTTCACCACGTCGTCGAGGTCGTAGCTCGCGGGCAGGTTCGTCATCGGCACGATCCAGCCGCGCTTGCCCCATTGCGGCGCCTCGTAGGTGCCGATCATCATCACGTCGAACTGACCGCTGTTGGTCGTGATGTCGGTGGTGGCACGCTGGCGCAGCACGTTTTCTTCGAGAATCACCCAGTTCAGCTTGATGCCCGGATTGGCCTTTTCGAAAGCCGGCGAGAGCTTCTTCAGCTCGATCATGTCCGGGTTGTTCAACATCGCGATCGTGACGGTCTGCGCGTGCGCGGCGCTCGCCGCCGCGACGAGTGCACCCACGCTCGCCGCTCGACTTATGCACTTTGCGGCGGTCTTCATTGCTGGCTTCATGACGTTGTCTCCTTGTTCGTTGCGTTATGTCTTGCTGCAGCCGGGCTGCTGTCGTGATGCGTTGGGCAAGGGTTGCGGGAAATTCAGCTCATCCAGTTTCCGCCGTCGACGTTGAGGGTCTGCGCGGTGATGTAATCGGCGTCGGCGGAAGCGAGAAAGAGCGCGGCGCCCGTGAGGTCCTCGGGCAGGCCCATGCGCCCGAGCGGCACGGCCTCGCCCACGAGGCGCTTCTTCTCGCCGGGCGGACGATGCTCGTAGCGTGCGAAGAGCGCGTCGACCTGCTCCCACATGGGCGTGTCGACCACGCCCGGCGCGATGCCGTTCACGTTGATGCGATGGGGCGCGAGCGCCAGCGCCGCCGACTGCGTGTAGCTCAGCACGGCGGCCTTGGTTGCGCAGTAGTGGGAGACGAGCGCTTCGCCGCGGCGGCCCGCCTGCGACGACATGTTGATGATCTTGCCGCCCTGGCCCTGCTCGACCATGCGGCGCGCCACGGCCTGCATGAGGAAGAACATGCCCTTCACGTTCACCGCGAAGAGGCGGTCGTACACGTCCCAGGCTTCGTCGAGGAGCGGGCGCATGTCGAAGAGCGCCGCGTTGTTGAAGAGGATGTCGATGCGGCCGAAGCGTTCGAGCGCGCCCTCCACGATGCGATCGATGTCCTCACGGCGGGTGACGTCGGCGGAGATCGCGAGCACGCGCTCGGGGTACGCGGCGGCCAGCGTTGGCGCGACGGACCCGGCGGGCTTCACGTCCACTAGCACGCAGCGCGCGCCTTCGTCCAGATAACGCTGCGCGACCGCCTCGCCAATGCCGCTCGCCGCGCCAGTCAGCACGGCTACCTTGTCCTGCAAACGTCCGGCCGCCGGGGTCGCGGTGTGTGCCACAGGTGTCTCCAATTTCGTTCGTGCGGGGCGCGCCCGACAGACGCTCCAGAGGAGCAGCTGAGCGATCGCCCGACATGTGGGCATTTGCTCTGTCGTTGATCGAATGATCGGATACGAGTCGGAGACTGTCAAGGCGAACAAACGCGATTGGCCGAGATTTCGATGGTGCGACGCGCAAGCCTCCACTCGCTGCGGCCTGCAGAACCGGCCCCCTGACCGGATGACGAGCTGACTCGCCAATCGAAGTGATACGTTATATCATCTCGCCTTCGCGACGCCGACGCGACCGCGTCCGCTTTCAGGCTCCCTATAGACAAGGATAGAACCATGATCACGTTCAGCCGCGCCAACTGCACGCCCCGGGCTGCCACCACAGACGCGCGCCGTCGCGTCACGCTCGCGCGCCTCGCGGGCGGGCTCGCGCTCGCGCTGGTCGGCGCGTTCGGCGGCGCGAGCGCCGCCCTGGCGGCGCAGGCTGTCAGCGCCACGATTCCGGTTGTCGCGGCGGAGAACTTCTATGGCGATGTCGTCAAGCAGATCGGCGGTAATTACGTGGACGTGACGAGCATCCTGAGCAACCCCGACCAGGACCCGCACCTCTTCGAAGCCAGCCCGAAGACCGCGCGCGCGCTTCAGAATGCGCGCGTAGTGGTGTACAACGGCGCCGATTACGACCCGTGGATGACCAAGCTGCTCGGCGCCACCGGCGCCGGCAAGAACGGCGCCAACCGCACGACGATCGTCGCGGCGGACGTCGTCGGCAAGAAAGCGGGCGACAATCCGCACCTCTGGTACGACCCGAAGACGATGCCCGCCGTGGCGCGCGCCGTGAGCGCCGCGCTCGGCGCAGCGGACCCCGCGCACAAGAGCGTGTACGATGCCAACCTGGCAACGTTCCTCGCCTCGCTGCAGCCGGTCGACGCCAAGGTCGCGGCGCTGCGCGCGCGCTACCAGGGGCAGCCCGTCACGGCGACGGAGCCGGTGTTCGGCTATATGTCGGATGCGATCGGCCTCGACATGCGCAACCTGCGCTTCCAGCTCGCGGCGATGAACGACACCGAGGCAAGCGCCTCGGACATCGCCGCGTTCGAGCGCGACCTGCGCGAGCACCGCGTGCACGTGCTGATCTATAACAGCCAGGCGACCGAGGCGCTCACGCGGCGCATGCTGGCGCTCGCGAAGCAGTCGAAGGTGCCGTCCGTGAGCGTGACCGAGACGCAGCCGGCCGGCGTGACCTTCCAGCAATGGATGCTCGCGCAGCTCGACGCGCTCGACAAGGCGCTGGCAGCGGGAACAGCAGGGCAACACTAACCGTATTCAGCAAGGACAGATGTCATGACCGGGGCCGGCTCTTCGCCCACCGATATCGCTTCATCGCGCAACGCACAGCATAACGGCGCGCACCGCGCGCCCACGCCTGTGCTCACGCTAGCGGGCGTGACGCTGACGCTCGGCGAGCGCACGATCCTGCGCGACGCGAACTTCGCGGTAAACCAGGGCGAATTCATCGGCGTGCTCGGCCCGAATGGCGCGGGCAAGACCACGCTCATGCGGGCGATTCTCGGCCTCGTGCCGGCCTCGCACGGCGCGATCCGCGTGCTGGGCGAGCCGGTCGCGCGCGGCAACGCCAAAATCGGCTACATGCCGCAAACGCGCACGGCGCTCGCGAGCCGCCGCGTGCGTGGCCGCGACTTCGTGGCGATGGCCGCCGACGGCCACCGCTGGGGCCTGCCGCGCGCCGACGCCGCCACGCGCGCCGACGTCGCGCGCGTGCTCGATCTCGTGGGGGCGACAGCACTGGCGGACCGCCCGCTTTCGGAGCTTTCGGGCGGCGAACGCCAGCGCCTGCTGCTCGCGCAATGCCTGCTCGGCGACCCGAAGCTGCTGCTGCTCGACGAGCCGCTCATCAGCCTCGACCCCAACCACCAGCGCGGCGTGGTCGAACTCGTGCGCCGCGTGCAGCGCGAGCTCGGCATCGCGGTGCTGTTCTCCGCGCACGAGCTGAACCCGCTCCTCAACGCGCTCGATCGCGTGCTCTATCTCGGCAACGGCGTGGCCGCGCTCGGCAGCGTGGATGAAGTCATCACCGCGCCCGTGCTCTCGCGCCTCTACGGCTCGCCGATCGAAGTGATGCGCATGAAGGGCCGCATCTTCGTGATGTCGGGCGACGTGGAAGTCGAAAAGCACGACCACGAGCATGAGCACGACCATGGCCACGACCACGGCGGCCATGGCCACGCGCACGGACATGCCCACGGCGACAACAACGACAACACACACGGCCACACGCACGATGCTTGAATACGATTTCATGGTGAACGCCTTCGCGGCGTCGGGCATCGTCGCGGTGCTCGCGGGCGTGGTGGGCTATTTCCTCGTGATGCGCGGTCAGACCTTCGCGGGCCACGCGCTCTCGCACGTCGGTTTCACGGGCGCGACAGGCGCCGTGCTGCTCGGCGTTTCGCCGCTGTGGGGCATGGTGGGCTTCACGCTCGCCGCCGGCGTTTCGATGGGCGCGCTCGGCGAAAAGCTCGCGGGTCGCGATGTCGCGATCGGCGTGATTCTTTCGCTCGCGCTCGGCTTCGGCCTGCTGTTTCTGCACTTCTTCACGTCGTATGCCACGCAGGTCACGGCGCTGCTGTTCGGCAACGTGCTGGGCGTGAACCGCGAGACGCTCGGCGTGCTGGCCGCCCTCGCCGCGGCGAGCCTGGCGGCGCTGGGCGCCATCATGCGGCCGCTGCTGTTCGCCTCGCTGCAGCCCGAACTCGCCGAAGCGAAGGGCGTGTCGCTGCGCGCGGTCTCGATGCTGTTCCTCGCCATCGCCGCGCTCGCGGTGGCGGCGTGCACGCAGATCGTCGGCGTGCTGCTCGTCTTTACGCTGATGGTCGGTCCGGCCGCCGCCGCGCAGAATCTCACCACGCGTCTGTCCACCGGCCTCGTGCTCGCCGCGCTGCTCGCGCTCGTGCAGGCGTGGCTCGGCGTGACGCTCGCGTTCTACACCGACTGGCCCACCAGCTTCTGGATCACCGCGCTCGCCGCGCTCGTCTACGGCGCGAGTCTGATCGGGCGTCGCTAGGACGCTGGATGCGCCAGGAAAAAGGCGTTGCCCCTCGCGGTGGCAACGCCTTTTTTGCTTCTACGGCTTCACCTCGATGAGCACCTCGCCGGCGCGCGGACCGATGCCGGTGCGAACCAGGTTCGAACGCGGCCGTATAGATCGATGAAGCGCGCATAGCGCTGCGCGAGCGTGGCGTCTTCGCGCGGCGACGCCACTTGCGTCGCGGCCGGCGCAAGCGCCGCGAGGTCGCTCATGCGCCAGTGTCCACAGGCGAGGCCGCCCAGCATCGCGGCGCCGCGCGCCGCTGCGTTCGGGCAGTCGATCGCGTAGAGGTCCGCGTCGAGCGTGTCGGCGAGCAACTGCCGCCAGCGCGCATCCACCGAGCCGCCGCCCGCGAGCTTGAGCGTCGGCACACTGCGCGCATCCCGCGTGCCTCCATCGGCGGCTTCACGGGTGCTGCGCACGGCATCGAGGCCTGCACGCAACGCAAACGCGACGCCCTCGAACGCCGCGCGCATGAGCGTGCCGCGCGAGTCGCCGAGCGCAGCGCCCAGCCAGCCGCCGCGCGCCGCGGGGTCGAGCCACGGCGAGCGCTCGCCGCTCAGGTAAGGCAGGAACGCGAGCGTCGCCGACGGCGGCACGGCGAACGCATCCGCGTAAGCCGAAGCCCAGTCGTAGGCCAGCCAGCCGCGTGCCGCTTCCAGCGCCACGCCCACGTTCTGCATGGCGGCCATGGTGTACCAGCCGCCCGTCGCCGAGCGGTAGCGATGCAGCCCGCGCCGTGCGGGCGGCTCGCTGCGCGCGGTCACGACGATCTGGCCGCCTGTGCCCGTCGTGAGGAGCGCGTCGCCTTCGTCGGCCAGGCCGGTGCCGAACGCGGCGCAAGGCGTGTCGCCCGCGCCCGTCGCGAGCACGATGCCGGCGGGCAGCCCGAGCGCCTGCGCGGCTTGCGCGCTCAGCGCGCCGCTCGCTTCATGCGACGCGGCCAGCGGCGCAAACCACCGCGCCGGCAGTCCGAGGCGCTCGATCAGCGCGAAGTCCCACGTGCCGTCGGGTGCGGCGAGCGCCGTCGCGCACGCATCCGACGGATCGGCTTTGACTGCGCCACCGAGCGCCACGCGCAGCCAGTCTTTCGGCTGCAGCGCCCAGCGCGCGGCTTGTGCGACTTGCGGCTCGTGCTGCAGAACCCAGCGCAGCAGCGGCCCCGCCATGCCAGGGGCCACGGGGTTGGACTGCGGATGTTCGGGGTCGTCGGGCCAGGCATCGAGCAGCGCATGCGCGCGCGTGTCGGGCCAGAGCATCGCGGGGCGCAACGCGCGGCCCGCTTCGTCGGTGAGCACGACGCCGTGCATCTGTCCGGAAAAGCCGATTGCCCGCACCGCGGCGCGCTCGCTCTCCGGCAATCGCGCGCAGGCCACGACGAGCGCGTCCCACCACCGATCCACGGCGATCTCGGCCCAGCCGGGCTGCGGTGTTTCGAGCGCATAGGCCACGCTCGCGGCGGCACGCTCGACGCCATCGCCATCGATGATGCCGAGCTTAAGTGAACCGGTGCCGAGGTCGATACCGAGAAAACGCGTCTGCGATGGGCTCATGGGGAACGATGTGCGAGGTGGGTGAGGACGGGAAGAACGATCATACCGGCGAGCACGCCGCCGAATGTGCGTTGAGCGGGGGATTCAAACCTGCCGCGAACCCGCGTGCAACGCAGCCGATTTCGACGCGAATCATGCCCATTCGCGGGTTAACCCGGTGGGTGTTCGCGGGATGCAAAATGGCTCACATTGCGCATTCGAAATAGAGATCATAACGACGCTGCCATAGGTGACATGACCCGCTGGGCATCGCCGGCCTCACTTCGAGCCACCTGCACGCCCTCCGCCATGGCGCCGTACCGCCACGCCGCGCCGCGGCACCCACAGCGCGAAGCCGCCCAATCGCCGCAAACAGGGGGCTCCCCGCCTTGCGCCGCCGCACGCGCGGTCCGAACCGGCGCCTCGCGACGCCGCCATGATGCCGCCACGCGCGCCGATCCCACCCTTATGTCGCCGGCCCATCCCGACGGGCGCATATCGTCGCCGGAAAGCACGGAATAGTCTCCAGTGGTCTTGTTGCATATTTTCTTACCGCATACCTTGGAGGCCATACCCTTAAACCAAGAGACGGAGACAGACGACATGCAAGCCAAGGGCATTGAGGACCAGGCCGCCCAGCGGTCTGGCCAGAAGCAGGTCCACCCCTGCGACGAGCGCCTGCCGTTCAGCCAGTTGCTGACACTCGGCATCCAGCACGTGCTCGTGATGTACGCGGGCGCGGTGGCCGTGCCGCTCATCGTCGGCGGCGCGATCGGGCTGCCGAAGGACCAGGTCGCCTTCCTCATCAGCGCCGACCTGTTCGCCTGCGGCATCGCCACGCTGATCCAGACGCTCGGCCTGTGGATCTTCGGCATCCGCCTGCCCGTGATCATGGGCTGCACGTTCGCCTCGGTGGGTCCGATGATCGCCATCGGCACCAATCCGTCGCTCGGCCTGCTCGACATCTTCGGCTCGACCATCGCGGCGGGCGCAATCGGCATCGTGATCGCGCCGATGATCGGCAAGCTGCTGCGCTTCTTCCCGCCTGTTGTGGTGGGCACGGTGATCGCAGTGATCGGCCTCTCGCTCATGGAAGTGGGCATCAACTGGGCCGCGGGCGGCGTGGGCAACCCCGACTACGGCGACCCGATCTACCTCGGCCTCTCGCTGCTCGTGCTGATGCTGATCCTGCTCATCAACAAGTTCGGGCGCGGCTTCATCGCGAATATCTCGGTGCTGCTCGGCATCGTCGCGGGCTTCGCCATCGCGCTTGCGCTCGGTCGCGTAAACCTCGAAGGCATGGCCAGCGCGCCGTGGGTCGGCATCGTCATGCCGTTCCACTTCGGCATGCCGAAGTTCCACATCCTGCCGATCGCGACGATGGTGATCGTGATGTTCGTCACCTTCATCGAATCGACGGGCATGTTCCTCGCGGTAGGCGACATGGTCGAGCGCCCCGTCGATCAGGCCACGCTCGTGCGCGGCCTGCGCGTCGACGGTCTCGGCACGATGATCGGCGGCATCTTCAACTCGTTCCCGCATACATCGTTCTCGCAGAACGTGGGCTTGATCGGCGTGACGGGCGTGAAGAGCCGCTATGTGTGCGCGATGGGCGGCGTGATTCTCGTGCTGCTCGGCCTCTTTCCGAAGATGGCGCAGATGGTCGCCTCCGTGCCCGCCTTCGTGCTGGGCGGCGCAGGCATCGTGATGTTCGGCATGGTGGCGGCGAACGGCATCAAGGTGCTCTCTCGCGTGGACTTCGTGAAGAACCAGCACAACCTGTTCATCGTGGCCGTGAGCGTGGGTTTCGGCCTCGTGCCGGTGGTGTCGCCGCACTTCTTCGCCAAGCTGCCGCCCGCGCTTTCGCCGCTGCTCCATAGCGGCATCCTGCTCGCTTCGGTTTCGGCGGTGGTGCTGAACCTGATCTTCAACGGTGCGAAGAGCGAGAAAGCCGCCGAGCGCGCCATCCGCCGCGCCGGGCACGATTTCGAAGGCCGCCCCGATGCCGCGCCGACGCCGGATACGGGCCACGAAATGCCGCGCTCGGCCGCGCACTGAGTCGATCTCACTGCACTGATCGAACCGGGTTTGAAAGTATTGAGTTGACGCGAGAGGTGCCCCGCTCGCAGGTGCCCATCCATACACAGGCGGGCGGGGTCTTTTGCTGGTTCGGCGCCATGGGAAACCATGGCGCTTTTTTTAACCGCGCTGCGCACGCTCACACGCGAAAAAAAACGCCACGGTCTCCCGTGGCGTTCTGGCTTCCGATTCCGAAACCGTAGAGCGTTATCCCGCCGTCGCCGTAGCCGCCGAAGCCGCCGCCGGCGCGCTGGCCGCGCCGTAATCGGCTGGCGCATCGGGCTCGCGCGGCGTCTCGCCTGCATGCGCGATCCAGCCGCCGCCCAACGCGCGATACAGATCGACGAGGTTGGTCAGGCGCGCAAGGCGCGCCGTGACGAGCGACTGCTGCGCCGTGTAGAGGCTGGTCTGCGCGGCCAGCACCGGCAGATAGCTGTCCACGCCGTTTTTGTAGCGCAGTTCCGAAAGCGTGAGCGAGCGCTGGTTCGCAAAGGTGCTCCGCTCGAGCGCGGCGATCTGCTCGTCGTAGGTGCCTCGTGCAGCCAGGCCGTCGGCCACTTCGCGGAACGCCGACTGGATCGACTTCTCGTAGTTGGCGATCTCGATGCGCTTCTCGACATTCGCGAGTTGCAGGTTCGCGATGTTCGAGCCGCCTTCGAAGATCGGCAGCGTGATCTGCGGCACGAAACTCCATGCCGCCGTGCCCGCCTTGAAGAGGCCGCCGAGCGACAGGCTTTCGGTGCCGAACGCCGCCGTGAGCGAGATCTTCGGGAAGAACGCCGCACGCGCCGCGCCGATATTGGCGTTTGCCGCAAGCAGCGTTTGCTCAGCCTGCATGATGTCCGGACGACGCGTGAGCAGATCCGAAGGCAGGCCTGCCGGAATGTCGTTGACCAGCGGCTGGCCGTCGAGCGGCAGGCCTTGCGGCAGATCCGCCGGCAGCGGCTCGCCGATCAGCAGCACGAGCGCGTTTTCGGCCTGCGCGCGTGCCCGCAGTTGCGCCTGCATGTTGGCCTGCGCGTTCTCGACCACCGTTTGCGCCTGGCGCAAATCGAGCTCGGTGCCGGTGCCCGTATCGAACTGCGCCTTC
Source organism: Paraburkholderia sp. BR10872 (assembly GCF_040965835.1). Taxonomy (NCBI): domain Bacteria; kingdom Pseudomonadati; phylum Pseudomonadota; class Betaproteobacteria; order Burkholderiales; family Burkholderiaceae; genus Paraburkholderia; species Paraburkholderia sp. BR10872. Next base: position 19,658 of record NZ_JBFRCN010000038.1, on the reverse strand, counting down.
GCGATGTTGTACGAGTCCTGCGCCGTCTTGAGCGTTTCCTGCGTGACCTTGAGCAGGTCGTCGTCGGAGAGCATGGTCAGGTACTGGTCCGCGACTTCCGAAACCAGCGTGATTTCCGCTGCCTTGCGTGCATACGCCGTCGAGAGGTACTGCGCCAACGCCTGGTCCTTCAGGCTGCGGATGCGCCCCCAGAAGTCCAGCTCCCACGACGCCTGCACGCCCACGTTGTAGACGCTGTACGGGTTCGGACTGTTCGGTGTGGTCAGCAGATCCCTCGGTGTGCGCGTGCGCGTGTCCGTGGCCACGCCGTTGATCGCCGGGAACAGCTCGGCGCGCGTGATCTGATACTGCGCGCGCGCCGCCTCGACGTTGAGCACCGACACGCGCAGATCGCGGTTGTTCTTCAGCGCGATGTCGACGAGTTGCTGCAGACGCGGATCGACGAAGAACTCGCGCCAGCCGATGTCGGTAGCCGCGGCGCCATTGGCGCTCGGGGCGGCCTGGCCGTTCTGGCCATTCGCGCCCCCGGCAACCGGCTGCGTCGCGTACACGCCGCCTTGCGGGAAGCTCTGCGACACCGGCGCTTCAGGCCGGTGGTACCACGGCTCCATCGTGCAACCCGCGAGGAGCGCAGCGGCCGCTGCAATTACGGATAGTTTATGCATCTCAATGTCCTTCCTTGCCCGGGCCGTCGCCGTTGCTGCCGCCGTTGCCACCTTCGCCACCACGGTCGTTGCCACCCTGAGCGCCACCACCATTCGCGCCATTGTCCTGGTCGTGGTCGTGCGCGTGGTGCTCTTCGTAGTGCTGGAGCGCGACGTCCGCGTCTTCCTTCTCGCCGGCGAACTTCGCGCGAATCACCACGAAGAACATCGGGATCATGAAGATCGCGAGGAACGTGGCCGTGATCATCCCGCCGATCACGCCCGTGCCGATCGCGTGCTGCGAAGCCGAACCCGCGCCGTTACTGATCGCGAGCGGCAGCACGCCGAGAATGAACGCCATCGACGTCATCAGAATCGGCCGCAGACGCAGTCGCGAAGCTTCGAGCGCCGCCTCGATCGGTCCCATCTTCCCTTCGGCCTGCAGGTCGCGCGCGAACTCCACGATCAGAATCGCGTTCTTCGCCGACAGACCCACAGTGGTTAGCAGGCCCACCTGGAAGAACACGTCGTTCTCGAGGCCGCGCAAGGTCACCGCCAGCAGCGCACCGAGCACGCCGAGCGGCACCACCATGATGACCGCGAACGGAATCGACCAGCTTTCATACAGCGCCGCGAGACACAGGAACACGACGAGGATCGAGATGCCGTACAGGATCGGCGCCTGCGAGCCCGACTGGCGCTCCTGATACGACAGGCCCGTCCATTCGTAGCCGATACCCGCGGGCAGCTTCGCCGCGATCTGCTCCATGGCCGTCATGGCCTGGCCGGTCGACTTGCCCTGCCCCGCCTGACCCTGGATTTCCAGAGCGGAAATGCCGTTGTAGCGTTCGAGCTTCGGCGAACCGAAGGTCCAGCGGCCTTTCGCGACCGAGCCGAACGGCGCCATTCCGCCCGCGCTGTTGCGCACGTACCAGAGGTTCATGTCCTCGGGCGTCATGCGGAACGGTGCATCGGCCATCACGTACACCTTCTTGATACGGCCGTCCGTGTCGAGGAAGTTGTTCACGTACGCCGACGCCCACGCGATCGAGAAGGTCTGGTCGACCGCGGCCGCCGTCACACCGAGCGCCTCGGCCTTTTCGCGGTCGATGTCCACGGTGAACTGCGGCGTGTCGTTCAGGCCGTTCGGGCGCACGAGTGCGAGCGTCGGATCCTTCGCAGCCATGCCGAGCAGCATGTTGCGCGCTTCCATCAGCTTCTCGTGACCGAGACCTCCGCGGTCCTGCAATTCGAAGTCGAAGCCCGACGCGGTGCCGAGTTCAGGAATCGAAGGCGGATTCACCGGGAACACCATCGCGTCCTTGTAGCCCGCATAGTGCATGAACATACGCCGCACCAGCGCCTGGACCTTCTGGTCCGCGTTCTGACGCTGCTTGTAGTCCTTCATCCGTACGAACACGAGACCCGAGTTCTGGCCACGGCCCGCGAAGCTGAAGCCGTTCACCGTGAACACCGACTCGACGATGCTGCCTTCGTCCTTGAGCAGCCAGTTCTGGATGTTGGCGAGCGTGCGTGCCGTCGTTTCCTGGGTCGAGCCCACGGGCGTCTGCACGATCACGAACATCGTGCCCTGGTCTTCATCGGGCAGGAACGACTTCGGCAGGCGCACGAACAGCAGGCCAACCGCGACGATCACCGCGAGATAGATGATGAGCCAGCGGCCCGAGCGCTTGATCACGTGGTGCACGCCGGAGTGATACTTGTCGCGGCTCGTCTCGAACGTACGGTTGAACCAGCCGAAGAAGCCCTTCTTCTCTTCGTGATGACCCTTCGGAATCGGCTTGAGGATGGTCGCGCACAACGCCGGCGTGAGAATCAGCGCGACGAGCACGGACAGCACCATCGCCGCCACGATCGTGAGCGAGAACTGCCGGTAGATGGCGCCGACCGAGCCGCCCGAGAACGCCACCGGCACGAACACCGCGGAAAGCACGAGCGCCACGCCAACGAGTGCGCCGGTAATCTGGCCCATCGCCTTGCGGGTGGCCTCCTTCGGCCCTAACCCCTCTTCCACCATCACCCGCTCGACGTTCTCCACGACCACGATCGCGTCGTCCACCAGCAGGCCGATGGCGAGCACGAGACCGAACATCGACAGCGTGTTGATCGAGAAGCCCACCGCCGCCATGATCGCGAACGTGCCCAGCAGCACCACCGGCACCGCGATCGTCGGAATCAACGTCGCGCGCAGATTCTGCAGGAACAGGTACATCACGAGGAACACCAGCACGATGCCTTCCAGCAGCGTCTTGATCACTTCCTCGATCGACAGGCGCACGAACGGCGTCGTGTCATACGGGTACTTCACGACGAGACCGTGCGGGAAGTACCTCGAGAGGTCGTCGATCTTCTGGCGCACGAGCTTCGCGGTCTGCAGCGCGTTGGCGCCCGTCGCGAGCTGAATGCCCAGACCGGCCGTCGGCGCACCGTTGTACTTCGTGTCGAAGTTGTAGTTTTCGCCACCCAGACCAATACGCGCCACGTCCTTCAAGCGCACCTGCGAGCCGTCCTGGTTCACCTTCAGCAGGATGTTGCCGAACTGCTCGGGCGTCTGCAGCAGCGTCGATTCGGTGATGGTCGCCTGGAACGCCTGCCCCGCCACTGCTGGCGTGCCGCCCAGCTGACCGCCCGCGATCTGCACGTTCTGCGCGGTGATTGCCGCTGTGACGTCGGTTGGCGTTAGCTGGAAGTTCGTAAGCTTGTTTGGATCGAGCCAGACACGCATCGCGTACTGCGAGCCGAACAGCGTGACCGTACCCACGCCGTCGATACGGCTGATCGGGTCTTTCACGTTCGACGCCACGTAGTTCGCGAGGTCGTACTTGGTCATGCTGCCGTCTTCGGACACGAACGCGAGCACGAGCAGGAAGCTGCTGCTCGATTTCGTGACGCTGATGCCGAGCTGCTGCACGACCTGCGGCAGAATCGGCGTGGCGAGCTGCAGCTTGTTCTGCACCTGCACCTGCGCGATGTCGGGGTTGGTGCCCGCCGCGAAAGTCAGCGTGATCGTAGCCGTGCCCGAGTCATCGGAAGTCGACGAGATGTACAGCAGGTGGTCGAGACCGCTCATCTGCTGCTCGATCACCTGCGTGACCGTGTTTTCCACCGTCTTGGCCGATGCGCCCGGATAGTTCGCGCTGATCTGGATGGAAGGCGGCGCGATGGTCGGATACTGCGCGACCGGCAGCGTGAACACCGAGGCCACACCCGCCAGCATCAGGATGATGGCGATCACCCATGCAAAGATTGGGCGATCAATAAAGAACTTTGCCATGAAGCAGGCTCCCCGTTATTGCGCTGCGGAGGCGGCAGGTGCAGCCGAGGCAGCCTTCGGCCCCGATGCGGTGCTGGCGGCGTTCGCGTAGCCCGAAGCCGTTGCCATGTCAGCCGAAGGCGCGCCCTGCGGGGGCGGCGGCGGCAGCTGCGCGGGAACCGGCTTGACCTGCGCACCCGGCTTGACCTTGTCGGTGCCCTGAACGATCACGCGGTCGCCGGCGTTCAGACCGCTCTGAACGACCCAGTCCTGACCCTGCGTGCCCGCCGTGGTGATCGGCGTCGGCACGACCTTGTTGTCCTGGTTGACGACGTACACCGAGGCCTGCCCCTTCTGGTCATGCTGCACGCCGACCTGCGGCACGAGGAACGCGTTGTTGTTGATGCCTTCTTCGATGCGCGCGCGCACGAACATGCCCGGCAGCAGCACGCGGTCGGCGTTCGGGAAAATCGCGCGAACCGTGACCGAGCCCGTGGTCTGGTCGACGGTGACGTCGGAGAACTGGAGCTTGCCCTTTTCCGAATAGGTGCGGCCGTCTTCGAGGACGAGCGAGACCTTGGCGGCGTTCGGGCCGTTGGTCTTCAGGCGTCCTTCCTGGATCTCGCGGCGCAGCTTCAGGCCTTCGAGGCTGGACTGCGTGACGTCCACGTACATCGGATCGAGCTGCTGCACCGTCGACATCAACGTGGCCGCGCTCGCCTGCACGTAGGCGCCCGGCGTGACCTGCGAGATGCCGACCTGGCCCGAGACCGGCGAAGTGACGTCGGTGTAGCCGAGGTTGATCTGTGCCGTGTCGACGGCGGCCTTGCCGGCGGCGACGTCGGCTGCAGCCTGGCCCTGTGCGGAAATGGCGTTGTCGTAGTCCTGCTTGCTCACCGCGTTGGCCTGCACCAGCACCTTGTAGCGCGCGACCAGCGCGTTCTGCGTGACGAGGTTGGCCTGCGCCTTGGCGAGCGTGGCCTTGGCATTGTTCAGCGCAGCGATGTACGGCGCCGGATCGATCTTGTAGAGCCGCTGACCGGCCTTGACGAGCGCGCCTTCGGTGAATTCGCGGCGCAGCACGATGCCGTCCACCCGTGCGCGCACTTGCGCGACGAGATAGGCACTGGTGCGGCCGGGAAGCTCGGAGACGACCGGCACGGCGGACGGCTGGACGGTGACGATACCCACTTCGGGGGTTTGCGGCGGCGGCGCCGACTGCTTTTGCCCGCAGGCTGCGAGCACGATGGCAGCCGTCGCGACACTGATTAGGCGGAATGGAACCCGTTCGACGCGCATGGAGCGACCTCTGTCTATAACTGACAATAAAAGCGTGCGGCGTCCTGCAACGAGGAGGACGACCACGCACGCCAGCATCTGGCAAATACCTGACGGATAAACCCGGTACTTCTTCTAGAAGGCGCGTTCCGGTCTGCACATCCGTCCGGGCGATACTGCCGCGCGCCGCCGCGAGAGGCGTCGCGCATTGGGGTTTCTACGACCACTTGGCCAAGGACGGATATTAACCGGACATCACCATTTGAGGCACCCAGGTGGTGGGGTGCTATTATAGATACATTCGCGAACGAATGTAAAAGGACGTTACTTAACCGTTGAGTGGTGCTTCAGGAGCGATCCGCGCATCACCTCCATATTACAAATCAATACATTACGGTACGCACCCCAAATACGTTCATTCACCCCAAACCTGTTGCAACGCACCGACTTTACAAAATGGCCCGCCGCACGAAAGAGGAAGCGCTGGAGACGCGCAACCGGATCCTCGACGCCGCCGAACACGTCTTTTACGAGAAGGGCGTGTCGCGCACTTCGCTGGCCGACATCGCCCAGACCGCGGGCGTGACGCGCGGCGCGATTTACTGGCATTTCGAGAACAAGGGCGACCTGTTCACGGCCATGTTCGACCGCGTGGTGCTGCCGCTCGACGAGCTGAAGGTGGCATCGACGGATCCCGGCGAGCCCGACCCGCTCGGGCGCATGCGCGATCTCTGCATTCTGTGTCTGCGCAATACGGCGACCGACGTGCGCCGCCGCCGCGTGTTCGAGATCCTGTTCCTGAAGTGTGAGTTCGTCGAGGAGATGGGCCCGGTGATGGCGCGCCATCAGACCGATATGCGCGAGGGCCTGGCGAGCATCGAACAGGGTTTGCGCAATGCGATGTCGAAGGGCCAGCTGCCCGCCGACCTCGACGCCAAGCGCGCTTCGCGCGTGCTCCATTCGTTCATCGGCGGCGCGCTGCGCGATATGGCGATCCTGCCGGACGCGTTCGACGTGGCGAGCAACGCCGAACTGCACGTCGACGCGATGCTCGACGCGCTGCGCTTCAGCCCGTCGCTGCGCATCGGCGCGAGCGCGTCGCAAGCCTGACGCCTACGCGCGCAGTTCCCGGATCGAACCAGGCGGCCCACCGACGGGCCGCCTTTTTCTTGAGCGCTCAGGCCGGCACGCGGGTCGCCCGGGCCCGTTGATTCGACGCGTAGATGTTGTCGCGCGCGAGCGGCACGCCTTGTTCGACGGCGGCAAGCCAGGCATCCGTGTTCACGACCGCAGCGAAACGCGTGTGCATCACTGCGCTGAATACGCGGTGGATCTCCTCGGCGCTCGCCGTTCCCGCCTCGTTTGCATACGGCACCGAACCGGTCGCATCGGCGAGAAACTCCACGGCAAGACCCGCGTGGGTCGCCTCGAACACCGTCGAGGCGTCGCAGTTATGCGTCATGTAGCCCACTACCGTGAGCGTGTCGATGCCGCGATCGGTCAGCCAGGCCTTGAGATCGGTGCCCGCGAAGGCGCTCGGCAGCGCTTTTTCGACGTAGTGATCGCGCTCGCGCGAGGCCACGACCGGATGCAGTTCGGCGCCCACGCTGCCGCGCGCGAACAGCGGCGAGTCCGCCGGGGCGAAGTTCTGCACCACCACGACCGGCACGCCGGCCGCGCGCGCAGCGTCGATCGCGCGGCCGATATTGGCAAGCGACGTCTCGATGGGGGGATATTCGATCGGCAGATCGCCGCTGACATATTCGTTCTGCACGTCGATGACGACGAGCGCCCGGCGCGGATTCGCGGACATGGCCATGCCTCCAGGGGTTGAAAGGAACCGACCGGTCCGAAGACGCGAAGTCGATGGCGGGATTGTGGCGCCGCGAGCGCCCACGCGACAGTGGCCCGGACGACAACTTTCGCTAGAATCGGGCCATTCCTCTTCGGGACTCGTCATGGCCACCGCTATTCGTCAGGCTCCGTCACCGGCCCCCTTGCGCGTCGCCGTGATCGCCTTCGACCGCATCAGTCCGTTCCATCTCTCGGTGCCTTGCGTCGTGTTCGGCGAAGACCGCAGCGAAGGCGGCGTGCCGCCGTTCGAACTCGCAGTCTGCGCGGCGGAGCCCGGCACGCTCACCACCACGGCAGGCTTCACGATCGGCGCGCCGCAGGGCCTCGAGGGGCTGCGCGGCGCGGACGTGATCGTCGTGCCGAGCTGGCGCGACACCCACGAGGCGCCACCCGCCGCGCTTTGCGACGCGCTGCGTGACGCGCACGCGAGCGGCGCGATCCTCGTCGGGCTCTGCCTCGGCGCCTACGTGCTCGCGCATGCGGGCCTGCTCGACGGCCGCCCGGGCACCACGCACTGGGCCGCGGCGGACGACTTCGCGCAGCGCTTTCCGGCCGTACGCTTCGATCCCGGCGTGCTCTACATCGACGACGGCGACCTGCTGACCTCGGCGGGCACCGCGGCGGGACTCGATTGCTGCCTGCATCTCATGCGGCGGCTGTGCGGCTCGGGCGCCGCGAACTACGTGGCGCGGCGGCTCGTCGTGCCGCCGCATCGCCAGGGCAACCAGGCCCAGTACGTACAACAGCCGCTTGCGGCGCCCGGGCGCGGCGAGCGGCTGCCGGGTCTGCTCGACTGGATTCGCGCCCACCTCGACGCGCCCCACACGCTCGACTCGCTCGCGCAGCGCGCCCTGATGAGCCGGCGCACCTTCACGCGCCAGTTTCGTTCGACGACGGGAACGACGGTGAGCGCGTGGCTGCTCGGCGAGCGCCTCGCCCGCGCGCAGCAGTTGCTCGAAAGCTCCGATCAGCCGATCGACGCGATCGCCCAGCGCGCGGGCTTTGGCTCGGCCGCGTCGCTGCGTCAGCATTTCGTGGAAGCGTTCAGGATTTCGCCGTCGGCGTGGCGGCGGGAGTTTCGGGGGGTGTAAGCGGTTCGATGAGCGGTTCGATGAGCGGTGCGACGCTCGGCGCACCTTGCGCGCGCCGGCCAGCGCCGAATTCAGGTCCCGGTGAACCAGCGCGCAGCATAAAGCAGCAACGCCACGAAAAAGATCATCGCAGCCCACGCCCAATAGGGCATGGCGTGCTGCGGCGGCTCGTGATTCAGCGTGCTTGCGGCGCGGCCCGAGAGCGTTCCGCCCGCGTGGTGCTGTGGCAGGATATGCGCACGCCGGGCGAGACCGGCGAGGTTGATCGGCCGCAGGAACACATGCTGCCGGCGCGGCTGCTCGCCCGCCACGCGGTTCGGCGCCTGGCCGTGCTTGACCGCAACCACGGCGCAGAACTCCGTGAAGAAGTCGTCGGCCAGTTCGTGCAGCGCGTTCTCGATCTGGCGCGGCGGCAGCTCGGAAAGCGGGCCCGTGAGCGTGGCCCACACCGAGTAGTCGATCCGCGTGCTCACATCCTTGCCCGTACCCGGCTCCCGCGCCGTGGCGCGCTCTTCGGGGCGCAGCGCGACGTCGATCTGGCCGCGCAGCGAGCCGATGCCGTCCGCGCGGGCGCGAAAGCTCAGCACGCGCCGGGGCGTGAGGGGCACCTGCGCCGTGTCATTGGCAATGTGGGCGCGCACTTCATAGCGTGCGCGCAGCGGCCCGAGCGGCACCGTGAGAGTGATCGCGTATTCGCCGGGGCCGAGCCGCCTGAACGACTCGCAATGCTCCATGCTCGCGCGCACGAGCGCGACGTCCTGCAGCGCCGCCCAGACGGCGGCCGGTTCGAGCGGAATTCTCAACGCGTCGTTCAGTTCCATGGCGGCTCCCCCTATGCAAGCTACCGGGCCATTTCAGGAGGTCTGGTCGATCCGGTCCACGCGAGTCGCGTAGAAAGCCAGATACCCCTTGATGCCGCTTGCTTCATCGAGCGGCGCTTCGTAGCTCCAGGCCGCGTCGTCGACGCGCCCGTCTTCGGTACGCAAATGGAAATACGTCGCCTCGCCCTTGAACGGGCAATGCGAGGTCTGTCCGGAGCGTTCGAGTCGTGCCATGTTCACGTCTGCGCGCGGGAAGTAGAAGACGTCGGGGTAGCCGGTTTCGCAAAGGGTGACGGCGTGCAGCGTATCGGCAATGGTGATGCCGCCATGAATCACGCGCACGCGGTGACGGTTCGCAACGAGTTCGATGCGATGGTCCGCATCCGGTTCGACCGCCATGTTCGGTTCCCCTGTTGGTTGGCGGCGCCTGCGGCGCCCTGCGCTCACCGGGCGGCAGGCCGCACCGGTTCGCGTGGCACGCCGCCAGGAAGGCGCGTGCCGTGCAATCCCACGGGATGGCCGCTCGCCAGTCGCCTGCCGCCGTACCGGTCACGCAATCGACGGCGACCGACGGCAACGCGCCAACCCGCTCGCGAAACGCCTGAGCGATCGCAGCCTCCCATCGGCTTCATTATCGGCCAAACTCGTCCTGGCTGCGTGAATCTTATGCGCGGCACGCGTGCGGGAGCGCCCCAACACGGCCGGCCCGGCCAAGCGGCTTACCAGATGAACGCCGCCCGCGCGCTGCCGTTCGAGCCCACCGTCACGGCGCTCGTCTTGTCGACGCCCGCATGGCTCACATGCACGCTGTAGCGGCCAGGACGCACCCTCACGAGCATATAGGGCCCGCGCGAAGTGGTATCGAGCACGCTCGCGCCGTGCGAGTCGGTGATCTGCACGTGCACGTCCGCGACGTACTCACCGCTGCGCTGGGTAAAGCGCAACGCAAGCGGCCACTGGTGTTCCGCGCCGAGCAGCGCCCTGGATTCGTCCAGACCCACGCCGCCAGAAACGAACGACACGTCGCCCTGCTGCTGGACTTGCGGCATGCCGCCGCCATTCGTGTTGCCGGCGCTCGTATTGTCGGTGGTCGTGCCGCCGACGGTGCCCGAGGCATCGGCCTGCTGCGCCGCCGCGCCGCCCGCGTAGCCGAGAGCAAGCGTGGCCGCGAGAATCGTCGCGTAAGCGGTCGTATGGATGGGGCGCGAGTTGCGGAAACGCTTCATCGATCGCTCCTTTCAGTTTGTCCGATGTAATGCTCGCGCAAGACGCGTGCCCGGGCAGCGCGCGTAAAAGGTTTTGTGCGCCCCAAAAAAAATCGCCGCCGCCGAGGCCAAAGGCCAACGGGGGCAGCGCAAGTACAACGTAATGAAACCTGCTCTCGCCGCGAATCCGGCGCACGGAGCCGGATTCGCGACAGCAGGGATCAGCCGAGATCGACGGGCACGAAAATCTGTGCGTCGTCTCGCTGGATCAGGAGCGCAATGCTGTTGCCAGCCTTGGAAACCATTTGCTTGAGCTGATCGGCGCTCGTCACCGGGCGGCCATTCACGGCGAGAATCACGTCGCCGGGCTGGACACCCGCATTTTCGGCCGCGCCACCCGACTGCTCGACGAGCAGACCGTGATCGAGCGAGCCGTTGTTCTTCTCTTGCGGCGTGAGCGGGCGCACCGCGACGCCGAGGCGACCCTGCATCTGCGCCTGCGGAGCGTCGTTCGAAGCCACCTTGGCGTCGCCCAGCGCGCCGATGGTTGCGGTGAGGTCCTTCGTGCTCTTGTCACGCCACACCTGAACATCGGCCTTCGTGCCCGGCTTCATGCCCGCGATGAGCGACGGCAAAGCGGACGAATCATCCACGGCCTGGCCGTTCACGGACAGGATCACGTCGCCGGGCTTCAAACCCGCCTTCGCGGCCGGACCGCTCGCGTCCACCGAGCTCACCAGCGCGCCGCGCGGCTTGTCCATGCCGAACGAGTTGGCGAGCGTCTGGTTCATCGACTGCACCGCGACGCCGAGACGTCCGCGGCTCACGTGGCCGGTCTTGACGAGTTCGTCCTTGACCTTGATCGCCTCATTGATCGGGATTGCGAACGAAAGGCCCTGGAAGCCGCCCGTCTGCGAATAGATCATCGAGTTGATGCCGATGACTTCGCCCTGCAGATTAAACAGCGGGCCGCCCGAATTGCCGGGGTTGACCGGCACGTCGGTCTGGATGAACGGCGTGTAGTTTTCGTCCGGCAGCGAGCGCGACTTCGCGCTGATGATGCCCGAGGTCACCGTGTTATCGAAACCGTACGGCGAGCCGATCGCCACCACCCACTGACCGACCTTGCTTTGACGCGGGTCGCCGATCTTCACGGTCGGCAGGTCCTTCGCGTCGATCTTGAGCACAGCGACGTCCGACTGCTTGTCCGCGCCCACGACCTTCGCCTTGTATTCGCGCTTGTCGGTGAGCTTCACCGTCACGACGTTGGCGCCGTCCACGACGTGCGCGTTCGTGAGAATGTAGCCGTCCGGGCTGACGATGAAGCCCGAGCCGAGGCTCGCGCTCGGCTGGTCGGCCTGCGGACCATTGTCGCCGCCGCCCATGCCGGGCGCGCCGCCATAGAAGTGCTTGAAGAACTGGTAGAACGGATCGCTCGGATCGATCGGCAGTTGCTGCGAGCCGCTGCCGCCGCTGCGCAGCGCCGTCTGCTTCACGACGTGCTTGGCGCTGATGTTGACCACCGCGGGCCCGTAGGTTTCCACGAGACCCGAGAAGTCGGGAATGCCAGTCTTGGCTGCGGCTTCGGCGGGCATCATCGCCGCGGCCTGGGCCTGCGAAATGACCTGCGGAGCAGGCAGATCACGGTGCCCTGCTACATAGCCCGCCGACAATGCGACGACCACGGCGGCTGCCACGGCACTGCGGGAAAGCACTTTTGTATTCATTGCGGACTCCTTGCGCGGGGTACTCATCACGACGTACCGAAGAGTAAGCCGTGTCGCTTAAAGGAGTCTTAAGTACGCGGAAATCGCAATAATCGCGCAAACGCCCGCGCGGCGGGCATTTGCGGGCGATTCGGAGTCAGAACCGCACGTCCACGAGCAGGCCGCCTGCGGGCGAATCGCCGAGTGTGATGGTCGCGTCGTGCTGATCCGCGATTCGGCGCACGATAGCGAGCCCGAGTCCCGTGCCGGCGATATCGGTGCGCGCGCGATTCGCGCCTGCGCCCACGCGATAAAAGCGATCGAACACGCGCGCGCGCTCCTCTTCCGGGATCCCCGGCCCGCTGTCCGCGATGCGCACGTGCGCACGCCCGTCGACGACGGCGAGGCTCACGTCCACGCGGCCGCCCGCGGGCGTGTACTTGGTCGCGTTGTCGAGCAGGTTGTTGAGCATCACGCGCAATGCATCGGCGTCGCCATGCACGCTCGCCGCCGCGCTTTCCTCGATCCCGAGATCGACGCCGCGCTGCTGCGCGAGCGGCGCATGGTTGAGCACGCAATCATCGAGCAGCGCATGCAGATCGACGTTCTGCGCGCGCGCGTGACCGTCGGGTTCGGAGCGAGCGAGGGCGAGCAGCTGCTCGGCAAGACGCGTGGCGCGCGTCACGCCCGCCTGCAGATCGACGAGCGCTTCGCGACGCGTTTCGTCATCCTTTGCGCGCGCAACGAGTTGCGCCTGGATCTGCACGGCCGCCAGCGGCGTGCGCAACTCGTGTGCAGCGTCGGCGACGAAGGCCTTCTGCGTGTCGATGGCTTGCGCGAGGCGTTCGAGCAGCGCGTTCAACGCATGCACGAGCGGCGTGACTTCGCGCGGCAGACGCTCTTCGGGCAGCGGATCGAGCGCTTCGGGATGACGCGTGTCGAGCGCGCGCGCGACGCGCGAGAGCGGCCTGAGCCCACGCCCCACCATGATCCAGACCGCGATGCCGAGAAACGGCAGCACCACGATGAGCGGCCAGAGCGTGCGCAACGCGACGTTCGCGGCGAGACGGTTGCGCACCGAAACGGGCTGCGCGAGCTGCACGACGTTGTCGCCGACGATCGCGCCGTACACGCGCCAGTCGCCGCGGTCGGTGCGCTCCGTCGAAAAGCCGAGTTCCGCGCGCGGCGCGAGCGGCGCGCGCGGATGCGAGTAGTACATGAGCACGCCGTTGCGATTCCAGATCTGCAGCACGATGCCTTCGTCGCCCGTATCGCGCGAACTGAGGATCTCGTTGAATGGCTCGGAGGGCAGCGCCTCGGCGATTTCCTGCAGCTGGTAGTCGAACAGCTCGTTGGCTTCGGCGAGCGCCTGGCGATAGATCAGCCAGCCCGCGAGCCCAACGCCCGCGACGACGATCGCGAGCAGCCAGAACAGCAGTTGTCGTCGGATGGAACTCATCGGCTAACGGGGTCTCCCTGTCGATCCGGAGCTAGCGCTTTGGCGCTTACGCACTTGATTACCTGCTTCATGCGTCTTTGGAGATCATGTAGCCGAGGCCGCGCACGTTGCGGATCAGGTCGGCCCCGAGCTTCTTGCGCAGCGCGTGAATATAGACCTCGACGGTATTGCTGCCGATCTCCTCGCCCCATCCGTACATCTTCTCTTCGAGCTGGGTTTTCGAGAGCACCGCGCCCGGTCGCGCGAGCAGCGCTTCGAGCAGCGCGAATTCGCGCGCCGAGAGCGCGACGGGCGAACCGTCCTGGGTGACCTGGTGCGAAGCCGGATCGAGCGTGATCGAGCCGTGGCGGATGGTCGAATCGCTGCGGCCCGCCTGGCGGCGGATCAGCGCCCGCATGCGTGCGCCCAGTTCATCGAGATCGAAGGGCTTGATGAGGTAGTCGTCCGCACCGGCGTCGAGGCCCTTCACGCGATCGGCCACGGCGTCGCGCGCCGTGAGGATCAGCACGGGCAGTGCCGCGCCGCGCGCGCGTAGCGTGCGCAGCACGTCGAGCCCGTCGCGCCGCGGCAATCCGAGGTCGAGCAGCATGAGATCGTAAGAATCCGCGCTCGCGGCCGAGAGGGCGGCTTCGCCGTCTTCGACCCAGTCGACCGCGAAGCCTTCGCCGCGCAGCGCCTTGCGCACGCCTTCGGCGATCATGCGGTCATCTTCGACTAGCAGTATGCGCATCGTAATATTGGCCGGGCGGCGCTGCTGCGCCACGCTGCGTGAGTGGATGAGGATGCGAGCATTCTAGCGCCTGAACAAGGGCGCCGCGCCGCTGCGGCACGCAACCGGTCGCGAGGCAATGGCGCGCGGCATGGGCACATTAAGGGCAGTGTTTGAATCACGCCACGCAATGTACAACGTTTTCTTGCGGCAATGCGCGCACGCGGCGCGAGGTCTTTACAATGTGCGCTTTTGCGGCGCTCCACTCGTGATTCGGCCGCGATGCGCGCGTGCAGGCTTGTACAGTACGTTCAAGCGAGCGCATCGCGCGCGCACCAAGAATCACACGCCGCCCTGATTTTCGCGCCCGCGCGCAGCACCGGTGAGTCCCCTCTTTCCGTGCGCCGCGCCCGGCCCAAGCACCGCCCCTGCACTCGCCCGAACGCTTTTCATGCTGCCCGCTTCGCTGTCCCGCCTACGCTCTTTGTTCAGACTGCCTGCCTCGCGCTCCAACCGCACGCATCGCACCGCCGCCACTGCGCGCCTGCCTCGACCGCTCGCCCTCACGCTCGCCTGCGCCGCGCTCGCCGCGGGCTTCGCCGCCGCGCCGGCCGCGTACGCGCAGCCCGAAGGCGCGCGCATTCCCACGGTCAACGTGACCACGGTGCTGCCGCCCACCGTGATGGCAGGCCTCGAACGCGCACACGTGCCGCTCTCGTCGGTCAGCGTGGTGATCGAAAAGGTCGGCGACCGCCAGCCGAGCGTCGCCGTGAATGCCGGCCAGCCGATGATGCCCGCCTCGACGATGAAACTCGTCACGACGTGGAGCGGCCTCGCGATGCTCGGTCCCGACTATCGCTGGAAAACGAGCGCCTATACCGACGGCGAAGTCGATGCGAGCGGCACGCTGCACGGGAACCTCTATATCAAGGGCACCGGCGACCCGAAGCTCGTGCCCGAAGAGCTGATCGACCTCGTGCAGAAGATTCGCGCCGCGGGCGTCGCGCGCATCGACGGCGCACTCGTGCTCGACAAGAGCGAGTTCGATCCGTCCACGCGCGACCTGCCCTCGTTCGACGGCGACGACAGCGCGCCCTACAACGTCGGCCCCGATCCGCTGATGTACGCGTTCAAGTCGGTCTCGTTCACGTTCTCGCCCTCCCGCGAGGGGGTGTCGATCGATGTGGTGCCGCCCGTTGCGCAGTGGCAGATCGACAACCAGATCCGCGAGCGCGCCGGCGCCTGCGGCGGCATGCTCCCGAGCCCGCAGGTTTCGCCGGGCGGCAACGGCGTCGTCACCGCGAGCTTCGCGGGCAGCTACGCCATGCGCTGCGGCGAGCGCACGCTCAACATGGCCGCGCCCGTGGACCACAGCACGTTCTTCGCGGACGGCTTGCTCGCCCTCTGGCAGCAAACGGGCAGCAGCCTCTTCGCCACGCCGCCTGGCGCGGTGCGCGAAGGCGTCGTGCCGCCGCGCGCACGTCTGCTCGCCGTGCACCAGAGCCCGCCGCTCTCGGACGTCGTGCACGACATCAACAAGTTCAGCAACAACGTGATGGCGCGCAACCTGTTCCTCACGCTCGGCGCCGTCGAGGGCAAAGCGCCTGCGACTACGGCCAAGGCCGCCACGGCCGTCAATACGTACCTGCGGCGCAGCGGCCTGAACATGCCCGAACTCGTGCTCGACAACGGCTGCGGCCTCTCGCGCGAAGAGCACGTCAGCGCGCTCTCGCTCGCCAACCTGCTGCAGAACGCGAACGCGAGCCCGGTCGCGCAGGTGTTCATCGACTCGCTGCCGATCGTCGGCGTGGACGGCACGATGCGCAACCGCCTCACCAACGCAGGCGTGGAAGGCAACGCGCATATCAAGACGGGCACGCTGCGCGACGTGCGCGCGATCGCCGGTTACGTGGCGGCCGAGAATGGCGAGAGCTGGATCGTGGTGAGCCTCATCAACGATCCGCGCGCCGAGGCCGCACGCGCCGCGCACGACGCGCTGCTCGAGTGGGTCTACAAGGGCATGCCCGAAGAAAAACCCGTGTATGTCGAGCCGCATCCGAAGCGCGCGGCGAAAGCGTCGAAGGCCGAGAAAGCCACGCACAAAGCTCCGGCCAGACGACGCGGCGCGCATTGACCACGCGCATTGACCACGCATTGACCACGTGCCGGGAGCACGCTGATTGCACCCGGCGAGCACGCTGTGCGCACGCCCGGCGGGCGCCGCGGACCTGTCCCCGTGCGCCTCACCCGAGCGCGCCGCCGCGCGCCGGGCTCGAATCTTTCCTCTAGCAAAGCGCCGCCCGTCCTGGGCGCGAGGCGTGTACCCTGACGGGCAAAGGCCGAAGGCGCGTCATAAAAATCTGTCATACGCGCCCGCCAATCGAGCCGCGCGCCCGTAAGAACGCGCACTAACGCGGCCGACAAGACATGAGACTACAACCGCCGCGCTGTCCACCAGCGCCGCCCACGGGACAAGGAGGACGACGTTCGTGCAGTTCGATGCGCAATGGCTGCTGCTCGCCCTCGCCCCCGTATTTCTCGCCTGCATCGGCTGGGAAGCGTGGCATCTCTCCCGCACGCGGCCGCGCACTGCATCGAACGCCACCCCCGACAGCGCCCGCTACGCCTGGCCCGATACGCTGTGCAACGCCGCGCTCGCGCTCATGCACCAGGGCGCCGACAAACTTGCGTGGCTCGTCGCGGTGCCCGTCTATGCCTACGTCTACCGGCACTTCCGGCTCGTTTCGTGGCAGCCGGGGCTCGTCGCATGGTTCGCACTCTTTATCGCGCAGGACCTGCTCTACTACGTGTTTCACCGCGCGAGCCATCGCGTGCGCTGGCTCTGGGCCGCGCACGTCGTCCACCATTCGTCGGTGCGCCTGAACCTTTCCACGGCGTTTCGCCAGAGCCTCATGTACCCCGTGGCGGGCATGTGGCTGTTCTGGGTTCCGCTCGCCATGCTCGGCTTCACGCCGGAGCAGATCGTCGCGATCGTGCTCGTCAATCTCGCGTTTCAGTTCTTCGTGCATACCCAGGCCGTAGGCAAACTCGGCTGGCTCGAATACGTGTTCAACACGCCGTCGATGCATCGCGTCCATCACGCGCGTAACGCACGCTATATCGACCGCAATTACGCCGGCGTGCTCGCGATCTGGGACCGCCTGTTCGGCAGCTATGTCGAGGAAGACGCGCACGACGCGCCCGATTACGGCATCGTCAAGCCGCTTGCGTCATGCAATCCGCTCAAGGCGACGTTTCACGAATGGCTCGCGATGGCGCGGGACTTCGCGCGCATGCCCGACTGGCGTTCGCGCCTCGCGGCGCTCTTCGCACCGCCCGATTGGTGCGAGCGCCACGACGCGCTCGGCCTCGCATCCGTGACGGCGCCGGCGACACCCGTGGGAACGCGCTACGGCGTGCCGGAAAACAACACCGAGGGTGAGTTCGGGTCGCGCAATAGCTGAGAGATTGCGTAGTCTGTCGGCCTTGGCCCTGACCCTGGGACAGCAGCACACAGGGGGTGCATGCAAGGCCGGCGATCGAGAAAAACATCGACAACGGGGCAGCTGCTCGTGCCACGAGCACCCGTTGCATGAGTAGGCAGGCATGGCATCAAAGGCCACACACAGAGGAGATGAAGTGAATATGAAGCATCAAGGACCGAGACACCGTAAGCTGTTGCGCGCCACCCAGATCGCTGCCGCGAGCGCCGCCTTTGCGCTGCTCGCCGCCTGCGGTGGTGGCAGCAGTGGGAACAACAACGCGAGCACGCCGCCGCCCTCGGGCGTCAACATGCAGGTGGTGGCGTTCGGCACGAGCCTGACCGACGCGGGCACGTATTCGGAGCAGATTCTGCCGGGCTTCGGCGGCGGCCGCTTCACGACCAACCCGGGCGAGGTCTGGGCGCAGCATGTGTCCGAGTACTTCGGCAACACGCTATCGCCCGCCTTCGAAGGCGGCTTCGGTCTGCCGCTCACGGCCACGGGCGGGCTCGACTACGCGCAAGGCGGCGCGCTCGTGACGGGCGGCGGCGTGGCGAATACCAGCGCCGTGATCGCCGCGGCGAGCGAGCAGCCGGTCACGTGGCAGCTCCAGCAGTATCTGGCGCAGCACGGCAGCTTCAATGCGAATCAGCTCGTGCTCGTGGAAGGCGGCGCGAATGAAATCCTGAATCTGCTGAACGTGCCCACTAACGGCAGCCCCACGGGCCTGGCGTTGTTCGGCGCGGCGCTCGCGGCCACTCCGTTTTCGACGCTCGTCAACGATCCCGCGACGCAGCAGAGCACGGTTGCGAGCCTGATGCAGTCGGGCTTCACCCAAGCGCAGGCAACAGCCTTGGTGCCCGCCGCCATCGCGCTCGGTATCGTCACGAACCCGAACTACGCCTCCAGCTTCGCCTCGATCGCCCCGGTCCTCACAGCAGCGGGCACGCTGGGCGCGCTCGTCCATGCGGATATCGTCCCCGGCAATCCGAAGATCGCGGTCGTCACGGTGCCCGACATCGGCAAGACGCCGGCGGCGCTGAAGGCTGATGCCGCCATCGGCGCAACGCCCGGCTCCGCGAGCTCGGCCGACCAGGCGCTCTCGCTCATTTCGGCGATGTACAACCTGACGCTGATCAAGGCGACCGCAGCCGACGTGCAGGCGAAGAAGGTCGTGCTGGTCGATACGTTCTCGTGGCTCGATCAGTCGATCGCGAACGCGGCCAGCCTCGGCTTCACCGTGACGAACACGGATACGGCCTGTAACCTCACGGCCATGACGAACAGCGCGACCAACTACGCGCTCGCCAATCCGAAGGCTACGTTGGGGCTGGACCCGGCCACGACGCCGCAAGCCACCATCAACGCGTACGCCGCGGCCTACGGCCAGAACTTCGGCAGC
This sequence comes from Paraburkholderia sp. BR10872, assembly GCF_040965835.1. Classification (NCBI taxonomy): domain Bacteria; kingdom Pseudomonadati; phylum Pseudomonadota; class Betaproteobacteria; order Burkholderiales; family Burkholderiaceae; genus Paraburkholderia; species Paraburkholderia sp. BR10872. The sequence continues at coordinate 733 of NZ_JBFRCN010000038.1, read as the reverse complement.
TCGCTGTTCTGCTCGCCGCAAACGCTGACGACGGCCAACGCGCCCACGACCTACATGTTCGCGGATCTCGTGCACCCGACCACGGCGCTGCATTCGCAGTTCGCGACGTACGTCGAAAAGCAGCTGGCTGCTGCGGGCATCGGCAAGGCGCCCTGATAAGCGTCGCTTGCACCGGGCCTCCCGGTGCAAGAAAAAACACCCCACGAACCGTCAGGCTCGTGGGGTGTTTTTCATTGAACGCGAAAGAAGGTGCTCAGCCCTGCTGCTGCGCCTCGAACGCCGCCGCCGCCCGCCCCAACCGGTCATTGACCGCGATCCACTCGATCGTCTCCGGCAGCTTCTCGATGAGAATGCGCGAGACATTCGCGCGATCGAGCGCGCGCAGCAAGCCATACAGCTCGCGGGCATATTCCTGCGGCTCTTCCGGCGCGGCGACGAAGTGCACGCCCTGGGCCTGCGCCCAATCGCCCGCGCGCGAGGCGCGCGCCACGAGCGCCACCGTTTCGCCCGCATCGCGCGCTGCCGCCAGCAGCGGCTCCAGCGCCTCGAACGGCAGCAGCGCGAGCGGCGTGCGCGGCGCATAGTGCGCCTTGAGCGTACCCGAGGCGCGCGGCGCCGTGGCGTCCGAGCCGTCGGGCAAGCGCGGCGCCTCGCCCAGCACGCGCGCGATGTCGTGCGGCGTCACGTGGCCGGGCCGCAGCAACGCGGGAAATCCGCGGGAGAGATCGAGAAT
>NZ_JBFRCN010000037.1:0-93132 GCF_040965835.1 Paraburkholderia sp. BR10872 | reverse complement strand
CTTGCTGGAACGGCCCCTGCATGTACCAGAGCGCGCCGTGCGCGTAAGGCGTGTCCATCTGCCGGTCGATGAATTCGGGCACGCCGGCTTGCAGCGCGCCGGGGCCTTCGGCGTCGGCGGGAATCAGACGGTCGGTGGCGGCTTCGACAAAGGCCCACTCGCGCGCGTCGAAGAAGCGCGGCTTGTAGGCGACGGCCTGATGGGCTTCTGGCCTGGCGTTGGGCGCAGAGGCGGCGCTGCCCGCCGCGGCGGTTTCGCTCGACGGCTGCTTGCCGCCCTCGCAGCCCGCCAGTGCGCTGGCGGGTACGAGCACCGCTGCCGTGCGCAGGAAGCCGCGGCGTGACGTGAGAGGAGAGTCGGACATAGTTGAAATCCGTATCAAGACTGCGCGGCCAGCTTCGACTGAGGCGGCAAGCGGGGACTGGAGATCACCAATTGGTGAAGCAGACCACTGATTGCTCCGGCAATCAGAACGCGGTACCAACGAGGGTTAGATCGCGGCCAGTAAGCGTACCGATTAGCGCTACCAACGATGCATTTCCATGGGTACTGGATCGGGTGCCGTATGCCACGGGCCTCGTCCTTTTGAGCCAGATAAAGATACATTCGGTATCCTAATTTATATCAATGCTCAGCTGCGTGGTCACAATAAGCGCTGTGCCGATGAGCACGACCTCGAACCCAATCCGTATGTCCAGAAGTAACGGAAACGTTACCCATTACGGCACCAAGTAGGCCCATGTGCATGACAAGCTGGCCGAGGAGACCCAAGCCACTAAGCGGGGAGACACTCTACGCCGCCGCGTCAATGGCTTTAAAGATCATTAGTCTCTCGGGTTGGCCAAGTCGGCCGCTTCCTGAAATCCACAACAAGCCTTCCGCCTGAAAGCCAATCTAGAGTAAGCCACGCGTAGACGCAAATGCACTTTGGGTTACATATGACACGGCGCTACTTCCCATCGACACATAGATCTAGGTAAGCCATTGTGCAGTGGACCGCTACACCGATTGCAGCCTAGAGTGCTGTCATGTCCCATTGTTCACTGACTGCATAGTACCGTCCTCACCAAAATTTCACTTCGACATTACTGTCCTCTCACGACTTTCGGGCACATCCACACCAATAATGCTCCCGTCGTAACCATCTCTTTGAAGTAGATGGTATGGACGCGTCGCAATGGTGAGGCTGCAGAAGCGGAGCCAAAACGCCCGCAGGCCATACTGTCGTAATCCGGCAAGACCGGACTGTTGACCATAGCCTCATATCTAACGAGAGGACCATGATGAGCATGTACGCAAGGGATTTGCTTGAGCTACGCCGAGAAGATCCGACGTCGACAGAACTACCGAAGATGGCGATGAACATCATCGCCGCCGGCACACGAGATCAACGTGAAGGCTGCTGACATGAACGCAATCGAACGGTGGCGCTCACGACCGTTGCAGTTCCGTGCCTTGACCCGCTGCGATGAATGCGGCGAATTGAAAGAGGACGCACAGAAGCGCGTGAACTATTGCTCGAATATTACAGTAATCTGTTGTACGAAGTGTTTCGCGGAAATGACTGAAGGTCATGAGGCGGAGTGAGTCAACAAACTGCGATTTCCGGTAAACCACGACGCCTCAGTGACTCAGCATCAGCAACCGAGCGCGATTCATTCCTGCGCACGTGGCTCCTGCGTAACCGTTATCGGCGGGTGATCGCGCAACCAATCACTGCGCCCCAACTGTGCAATGATTTCGCAAAACCGCGGATAACGATACAACCGGTGTGACAAAGGAAAATATCTGGAAAAGTAAAATAAATTAGTGTCGCGAATTTCGCACGCTTCGCGGGCGTAGCGAATCACCTCATCCTCCCTCGCCACCGCACAAGCCGTGATAGCGAGCGCCGTCGGCGTAACATATTCACGACGGGCTCGGGCCTGCATTTCGGCGAAAATCGCATCGGCGTCCGTGGCTTTGCCCCAACTTGCGAGTGCCACGGCAAGCCAGGCCATGGACCAGGGGTGCCGGCCGGACATGGCCAATGCCGATTCTCCCGCCGCGATAGACTCTTCGAACTGGCCGTTCAACAGCAGTGCCATTTGCAGCACCCAGTTAGCAAGAAAGCTCTCGGGATCGAGATGGACGGCGCGCCGGCTGACCTCCACGCCTTCCCCGGTTTTGCCCGCCACGATACAGGTCAGTGCGTATAAGGCGTGTGCGTAGGCGGATAGGGGGTCCGCTGCCAGCGCTAGCTTCGCTTGCTCCATTCCCTCCGCCAGCCGCCCTTCCGAGAACTGGAGATAAGCACTTCCGTACCAGCCGAGTGCCGAGATGTACTTCGGATTCAGTTGTAGCGCGCAAAGAAACTCACGCTCGGCCTCCGCTGTGTTCCAGGCCCAGAGCAGGTAGGCGAGAGCCAAGGTGCAGTGTGCTTCGGCGAGCGAAGGATCTAATGCCACCGCGTGTCGAGCGGCCTCTATGGCCTTGGGCATGAAAGCCTGAGGAGCCGCAAACCCGTAGAAGCAAAGCATCGAGTAGCAATCGGCAAGATCGGCCCACGCCAATGCATAGCCTGGATCGAGATCCACTGACCGCTGGTAACAGGCGAGGGCACGTGAAATAGCGGGACCCCTCTTGTAGAGCAGAGCGTGACCCTTCAGGTAGGACTCGTATGCCTCGAGATTCGGGGTTCCAGGATTAGTCAGGTTTCTCGTATTCCACGGGAACGTGATCTTCAACCGCTTCACTATCGCTTGGGCAATCTCTTCCTGAATAGCGAAAACATCGTTCATCTCACGGTCATAGCGCTCCGACCAGAGATGATATCCGTCCACCGCAGACACAAGTTGCGCCGTGATACGCAGGCGATTATCCGCTCTGCGCACACTTCCCTCGAGAACGGTGCGCACGTTCAGTTGCTCGCCCACAATGCGCAAGTCGATGTGCTTACCCTTGAACGAGAAGGCGGAGCTTCGTGCCACGACGTGAAGCTCCTGGATCTGGGCGAGCGCGTCGATGATTTCTTCAGTGATCCCGTCGGCAAAGTATTCTTGCTCCGGATCTGCGCTCATGTTGACGAACGGCAGGACCACGATGGAATCGCTTACCACACTCTCAGTGGGCGCAGGCGTGGCGCTGCCTGCAGTTACCGGTGCAAGCAGTCGATAGCCTCGTTTCGAAATTGTCTCGATGACGCGCGGATCGCGGGCATCGTCGACAAAGGCGCGGCGCAACTCAGCGATGCAGCGCTTCAATACATCCTCGGTCACCACGGTCTTGGGCCACACAGCTTGAAAGAGCTGCTCTTTGGAAACCGTGTCTCCCGGGTGCTGGGCCAAACACACCAGCACTTCCATTACTTTCGGCTCGACGCGAACGGTCCGGCCCATGGAAGAGATGCTGTTGAGGCTGGGGGTGACCACCCAGTTCCCCACTCGGAGGTCGTCCATCGGGTCTCTCCACCAGCCGGTCGGTTATCAGAATTATAGCTTTGCTGAATACCGTCCGCACGAGCATCCGCCTGGTCAGGAACGGTATAGCAAGTCTGGACGACTACCGTAAAGGCTCCATCGATATTATCAAAGGCAGGCCGGAACACTGAGCGTCTGGACGGAAGGCACATCGACACGGATTGGATTCGAGGTGCGCCACCAAAGGCTCCGATCGCCGAAAGCCATTCCTCACTAAAATTCCCCGCCTATATCACCGTCTCCTCACGACTTCCGGTCACTTTCAGACTAACAATGGTCCCGTCGGAGCGATCTATTTTGAAGGGAATACTTAAGTTTTCGTGAGCCTTCGACGTGCGCTTCTCTTCGGGAACGGCAGAAGCGCAGCGCGCGCCAATACGGGCGCAGATTGGAAAAGCTCGCGCTGGTAGCGCGCCTGAAGGGAAGGACCGCGATGGAATATGAACTCAGAAGTACGGTGGATGCGCTCCCGGGCCTGGTCTGGACCGCACTGCCGGACGGTCGCATTGAATTCGTCAATCGCCCCTGGTCGGACTATACGGGGCTCTCCGTCGAGCACGCGTGCGGCGAGGGCTGGCAGTCTGCGGTCCATCCCGAGGACCGGCCCGCGCTGCTTGACGCCTGGCGAGCGGTCGTTGCTTCCGGCGTGCAAGGCGAGTTGGAAGCGCGAATGCGTCGCTTCGATGGCACGTATCGCTGGTTTCTATGCCGTGTCAGTCCGGTCGTCGACGCTGCCGGCAAAGTCGCGAAGTGGTGCGGGATCAACACGGATATCGAGGACCGTAAGCAGGCCGAAGCGGCCCTGAAGGCACACGAGGAGCGCTTTCGGCTCATCGTGGACGGACTGCCTACGCGCGTCATTCTCTTTACGCCGGACGGGGACGTGTTTCAAGCCAACCGCCATACGCTCAAATATTCAGGGGCGACGCTCGAAGAACTGAAGCAGTGGACTAGCAGAGACTTTACCCACCCGGATGATCGACGTGCGACTGTTGCCCGATTTTATGCGTCACTCAGAACCGGCGAGCCTTACGATTTTGAGTCCCGTCATCGTCGCGCGGACGGCGTCTATCGATGGTTTCGCGTACAAGGCTTTCCGTTGCAGGACAAGGAGGGGCGAATCGCTCTCTGGTACTTCCTGCAGACGGACATCGACGAGCGGAAGCGAGCCGAGGCGCTGCTTGCGGGCGAGAAGCGCCTGCTCGAAATGATCGCCATGGGCCTGCCCTTACCCACGGTTCTTGATGACTTATGCCGGCTGGTCGAGCAGATCGTGAGCGATTGCTTCTGCAATATTGCGCTGATCGAACCCGGCGACATGACATTCCAGCAGGTGAATGCGGCAGGCCTCGCTTTGACCTACACCTATCCTTCGAGTGGCGGCCGCGTCCACCTGGACTTGGGACCCTGCGGATTAGCAGCGTCGCGCAGCGAGCAGGTCGTCGTATCAGATATCGCGTCTGATTCACGCTGGCCCACGGCATGGCGCGACCTGAGTCTCGCACATGGTCTGCGCGCGTGCTGGGCGACCCCGATCCTGTCACGTACAAACGAAGTGCTGGGAACATTCACGTTATTCCGGTCGGAGCCTGGAACCCCCTCTCCGTTTCAATCCGATCTAACAGGACGGCTTACACACCTTGCGAGTATTGCGATCGAGCGTGCACAGGGCGAACTCGCACTGAAGCGAAGCGAGGAGCGCTTCCGTGCGATCGTGGACACGACGCCGGACTGCGTGACGGTCCTCGCAAACGACGGAACGGTATTGTGCGCCAACTCGGCTGCACGCCGCGCTTTGAGATCGGTGCGTGCGGAAGGTGTGATCGGAGCGTGTTACTTCGATTTCGTGGCTCCTGAACATCGCGCGCGCTATGTCGAGTTCAACAGAAACATTTGCTCGGGACGGGACGGCGTCCTGGAGTTCGACTTCATCTCGCCACACTATGAGCGACGGCACCTCGAAACCCATGCCGCGCCGATGCACGATTGCGACGGCGCAATCGTGCAGCTGGGCGTTACACGTGACATCACGGCACGCAGGAAGGCGGAGGAGCAACTGCGCAAGAGCGCGGCGCTGATGGCCAAAGTCGAGCAGCTCACCTTGAGCGGAAGCTTTAGCTGGCGCCCAGAGACTGGTTCATTCACCTGGTCGGAACAGCTTTATCGCATCTTCGGCTTCGAGCCAGGGGTGAGAGTCACGCTGGATACGATCGCCACGCGCGTCCACCCCGGCGACCTTCATCTATTGCACGAAATGATCGAGCGGGCGCAAGACGGCCAGCACCTGGAGTTCGAGCACCGCCTGCTCCTGTCCGACGGCTCGGTCAGGTACGTGCGCATACAGGCTCACGCGACGCGTAGCCCACAGGGCTGGCTGGACTACATCGGTGCGGTACATGATGTCATCGAGCGCCGCGAGTCCGAAGAAGCGCTCTACGGCCTGCGCGTCGAATTAGCTCACGCAAGTCGGGTCAACAGCCTGGGTGCGCTGACCGCCTCGATTGCGCATGAGATCAACCAGCCGCTGGCCGGCATCATGACCAACGCCAGCACTGGCTTGCGCATGCTGAGCGCCCAGCCGCCCAATGTCGAAGGTGCGCTCGGGACCGTAAAGCGCACGATCCGGGATGGACACCGCGCCTCGGAGATGATGACGCGTCTGCGCGCACTGTTCAGCAAGAAGGCGGTGACGAAGGACGCCGTCGATCTGGTTGAAGCCGCGAACGACGTCATCGAACTGCTGCGCGCAGAGATTCGGAACAAACGGATCGTGCTACGACTGGAAATTGCCGACAACCTGCAGCCGGCCACAGGCGACAGGATCCAACTCCAGCAGGTGGTGCTGAACCTGCTTCTCAATGCCGTCGAGGCGATGAATGGCATCGATGATCGCCCACGGCAGATGCTGGTCAAGATAGAGCGCGAGGATGGCGACCACGTGCGATTCGCTGTCACTGATTCCGGCGTGGGCATCGACCCGCAGAATGCGGGCAGGCTATTCGACGCGTTTTTCACGACCAAGAGGGAAGGGATGGGCATCGGGCTGTCCGTATGCCGACGCATCATCGAGAGCCACGGTGGCCGCTTGTGGGCCAGCTCGAATGAGCGCTTTGGCGCGACGTTTTCATTCTCGCTACCGTCTCGAGCCGAATTCGAGCCGCCCGCGGCCCGTTCTGTCGATAGGAGCTTGCCGGTGCGCCCGGACGCAGAGCAATTTGTGAGCGACCTGTGATGGTCGAACGCTCGCTTATCGTGGTGGTCGACGACGACGAGTCGGTGCGCGAATCGCTGCCTGACCTGTTGCACGAGTTCGGCTTCGCAGCGCAGGCCTTTGCTTCGGCGGAGGCGTTCCTGGCCTCCAGCTATGTAGGCGAGGCGCACTGCCTGATCGTCGATATGTGCATGCCCGGCATGTCCGGCCGGGACCTGCAGCGCGAACTGGTGCGGCGCCGGCAAACCGTTCCGATCGTCTTCATTACAGCGCATGGAGATGAATCCCTCCGCCCACGCCTGCCAGGACAGGGCGCCGTTGAATGTCTCTTCAAACCATTCAGCGACACCGCTCTGCTCGGGGCGATCCGGGCCACGCTCCGCGTCAAATAATTCATCCAGGCGCTTACGAATGGAGCTTTCAATGACACCATCTCATGTAGTTGAACGTGAATCGGATCTTTCGCCGGCGCAAGCCACGCCGGTCGTCTTCGTCGTCGACGACGACGTCTCGGTGCGTGAGGCGCTCGAAGCCATGATTCACTTTGCCGGTCTCAGGGCAGAGACGTACACCTGCGCACAGGACTTTCTCAAACGCCCGCGCGACAGGGCCCCGAGCTGTCTGGTGCTGGACGTCATGCTTCCCGATCTCAGCGGCCTCGAACTTCAGAATCTTATTGCCGCCGAGCGTTCCGACACGCCGATCATCTTCATCACCGCCTTCGGCGACGTGCCGATGACCGTGCAGGCCATGAAAGCTGGCGCGGTTGAATTTTTCACCAAGCCCTTTGACGACCAGGTCCTGCTCGATGCCATCCGGCATGCCATCGAGTGCAGCCGCGTGGCGTTGAACGAGGAAGCCGAGCTGCAGTCGATCAAGGATCGCCACGCTTCACTCAGTGGGCGCGAGCGCGAGGTCATGGCGTTGGTCGTGACCGGACTTCTGAACAAGCAGGTGGGGGCCGAGATCGGCATCGCCGAGATCACTGTGAAGATGCACCGCAGGCAAGTCATGCGAAAGATGAACGCCCACTCGCTCGCCGAACTGATAAGCCTGGCGCGAAGACTTCATCCTGACCGCGTGCCGAAGGCCGCGCTGCAAAAAGTCGCGTAAAGCGGTCGGCATATCGCTGGAAGACTACTCGAGCGACCTGACCATGCACCAGGAAGCCGTGTGCGCTCCGGCTCCCGCTTCTCCGATCGGCTAGCGACGAATTCGGGCATCGATCCGGGAGTGTCGAGCACGGATGCTGCGCGGCGTTCGTATGAGCGCTTGCACCTACGCGCCATGCGTCTGACGCGCAAGTATCGTCGCTGCCCGCCTGGTGCGCTGATTCTGCCGATACAGTGCGGCCCGGAAGCTCATGTTTGGTCGTCGGTCGTGCGTTTTCTTACGCTCAGATGGACGCCAACACTGTCTCCTGCTGGCGACGCGATGGCGAACGATGCAACGCACGCCGCTTTGCCGATGCACTCAACCGTCGAGAAGATCGCAATGGCAACGCTGCGCGAATACTCAAGAGGTAACGCTGGTGCTATGGCGAACACGCCGACTCCACAGATGAACGTGAAAACCTGACGGGTAAAGCGCAGGTTGGCTATGGCGGCCGTGCCAATGAAGCCGAGCAGTACCTTCGACGCTACCAAGGCAAGCAGCCCGGTCCGATCAAGCGCGCCACCAAGCTCCAAAGGTGTCTCAATCACTGCCCAGACGCATACCGCGATGACAGATGCGTTGAACAGCAGGTTCCTGTTTTTTGCTAGCTCGACGAGGTTCTTTGGAATACGTTCGGATAAAACGTCCTTGTAGCCTATCGGGTTGATCATATTGGCTGTTTTCTTGCGATCCACGAGAAATCCTCCTCTGGGCGGGAAACGTGTCCTTATCGCGCAGCCGCCATGGAGCCAAGCTACGTTCAACGGATTGAGCAGGCGTTTCTGTTAAAGGGCGGCAATGCTGCTGCCACGGCTTTAGCGGCACAGCACAGTGCATCTGCACATAGCGGCCATTTACGGAGAATCTGCGCCGACGTAGGGGATGCCATGCGTCGGCGTGTGGAAGACCTGCGTTTGGAGCATCGGCCTGTGAACGAATTTAGGCCATGCCCAATGTGGCCGCAATGACACTTTGGGTGAGGGGTGAAACGAAATTCACTCGCGTCGACGCGTCGACCTTCCTACACCATTGTGCATTTGAGTCGGGCGCCGCCTTGCGCTTAACCTTATCTCTGAAAGGCGACTATCAGGACGACTCGATAGGCAATCGCGGCAGCAAGGCGTCTCGATGATTCGGTAGGCCGAGCGGGTACATCGAGGGGCCCATCGAATGAAGTTCCGCTCCGGGTTGTGCAGTCTTCCTTCGCCCCTTTCCCTGCCGCTTTTAGGGCGGCCATAGAGCAAGGTGCCTTTATGAGAGAAATATGCTGGAAAGTTCTTTGTCGCTCTGCGGTAATCGCGGGGCTGTCAGGCCTCGGTGGCTGCAGCTGGGTCCTGTTTAACACGAAGGGCAGCGTCGGCCTTCAGGAGCGCGACCTCATCATCCTGTGCGTCGGGTTGATGCTGATCGTGGTCTTGCCGGCCATCGTGCTGACCTTTGTATTTGCGGGGCAGTACCGGGCGTCGAATCACAACGCCACGTATATGCCCGAGTGGGCGCATTCCACACGGATCGAAGCAGTGGTGTGGGGTATCCCGATCCTGATCATCGTCACACTGGCAACCATCGTGTGGAAATCGACACACGAGCTGGATCCGTACCGGCCGCTCGATGTGCCCGGCCAGCCCATCAACGTCGAAGTCATCGCAACTGACTGGAAGTGGATCTTCATCTATCCAGACCTCGGTATTGCCACAATCAATCAATTGGTATTCCCCGCACATCGCCAGGTGGCGTTTAGCATCACCTCGAACTCGACGATGGGGACGTTCTTTATTCCCCAGCTCGGCGGCCAGATCTACGCGATGGCGGGCATGCGAACCCAGCTGCACCTCATGGCAAACGAGGAGGGGAAGTTCCGCGGCATGTCGGGCAACTTCAACGGACCCGGCTTCTCCGACATGAAGTTCATTGCGACCGCCACCAGCGAGGATGACTTCCAACGCTGGGTGAGGCAGGTCCAGACCTCACCTAATCGGCTCGATTTCTCCACCTTCCAGAAAGTGGCGAAGCCCAGCCAGGGTACTGCCATTGTGCAATTCTCGCGGGTTCAGCCAGGTCTTTTCAGGGCTGTGATCGACCAGTTCGTTGCTCCGGGAGCGGACGCCGCGGCACATACAGCTCTCAACGTCAGCGCTTCGTCGAAAAGAGAGGAGTAACCCATTCATGTTCGGCAAATTGACATGGGCGGACGTGCCACTGCACGAGCCGATCATCGCGGTCACCCTCGCGGGCATTGTGGTCGGCGCCGTGGCGGTTCTGGCCGCGATCACATGGTTCAAAAAATGGGCTGTGCTCTGGAACGACTGGATTACTACGGTCGACCACAAGCGCATTGGCATCATGTACATCTTTGTGGCAATCGTGATGCTGATCCGCGGCTTCGCCGACGCCATCATGATGCGAACACAGCTTGCGCTCGCCGGTCCCGGGCACCAAGGCTACCTGCCGCCGCATCACTATGACCAGATCTTCACGGCGCACGGCGTAATCATGATCTTCTTCGCGGCTACGCCGTTCGTCGTTGGCCTGATGAACATCGTCGTGCCGCTTCAGATCGGGGCTCGTGACATGGCGTATCCCTACCTGAACGCCTTCAGCTTCTGGCTGTTCGTCGTGGGCGTCGTGCTCGTCATGCTGTCGCTCGGCGTCGGCGAATTCGCGCAGACAGGCTGGGTCGCCTATCCACCATTGTCGGACATAGAGTTCAGCCCTGGAGTGGGGGTGGACTACTACATATGGTCGCTACAGGCATCAGGTCTGGGGACGCTGTTGACGGGCGTGAACCTCTTCGTGACCATCCTCCGGATGCGAGCACCTGGGATGACGCTGATGAAGATGCCGATCTTCACGTGGACGGTGTTCGTCACTAGCGTGATCATCATTGCCGCCTTCCCGATCCTGACCGTTGCGCTGGCCGCGCTCGCACTCGATCGCTACCTGGGCTTCCATTTCTATACGAATGAGTTCGGCGGCAATCCGACGATGTACGTGAACCTCATATGGGCGTGGGGGCATCCTGAGGTATATATCCTCGTTCTTCCGTCGTTCGGAATTTTCTCCGAGGTCACGTCAACATTCGCGCGCAAGAAGCTGTTCGGCTATAACTCGATGGTGGGCGCGACGCTGGCGATCGGTATCCTGTCGTTCCTCGTCTGGCTGCACCACTTCTTCACGATGGGTTCGGGCGCGGACGTCAATAGCTTCTTCGGTATTATGACGATGATCATCGCCATTCCGACCGGAGTGAAGATCTTCACTTGGTTATTCACGATATACCGCGGGCGCGTCGAGTTCACGACGCCCATGCTCTGGACGCTGGCGTTCCTCGTGACTTTCACGATCGGCGGCATGACCGGCGTTCTGCTCGCCATTCCGGGGGCCGACTTCCTCCTTCACAACAGCCTGTTTCTCGTCGCCCACTTCCACAATACGCTCATCGCCGGCGGGTTGTTCGGCTATTTCGCCGGCTTGAACTACTGGTTCCCAAAGGCCTTCGGTTTCAAGCTTAACGAGCGTCTCGGCAAATACTCGTTCTGGTGCTGGGTCATTGGCTTCTATCTCGCGTTCATGCCGCTTTACATGCTCGGCTTCATGGGCATGACCCGGCGCCTGAATCACTACGACAACCCCGCCTGGACGCCGTATCTCCTGGTCGCGTGGGTGGGGGCTGTCTTCATCCTTGCGGGGATTGGTTTCCTCATCGCGCAGATTCTCTTCAGTATCCGCGACCGCAAGCAGAACCTCGACGTCACGGGTGACCCGTGGAATGCGCGCACGTTAGAGTGGTCGACGTCATCGCCGCCGCCGTTCTACAACTTTGCCGTGGTGCCGCGCGCGGATGCCGTCGACGCATTCTACGAGGCGAAGAAGCGCGGAGTGCCGCCGCCCGCGAGGAAATACGAGCCGATTCATATGCCGCGCAGCACCGGTGTGCCGTTCATCCTGAGCGTATTCATCCTGCTGCTGTGCTTCGCGCTGATCTGGCACATCTGGTGGCTCGCGGGTGCAAGCTTCTTTGCCACGATCGCGATGGTGATCGTCCGCTCTTACGACGATGATACGGATTACTACGTTCCGGCCGACGAAATCGAACGGATCGAGAAAGCACACGTTCCTCCCATGAAGCGAGATCTGAACCATGTCTACGCAAACACTAATTGAATCAATCGGGGCCGGGGAGGAGCATGCGCAGGATGGCCACGACATAGGCTCGCGCAAGGTACTGGGCCTATGGATCTACCTGATGTCGGACTGCATCCTGTTCGGTTCGCTGTTCGCGTCGTACGCGGTATTGAGCGGCGCATTTGCAGGTGGTCCCGGCCCGAGGGACATCTTCGAGCTGCCATACGTGCTCGCTGAGACGTTCGTGCTGCTGCTTTCCAGCATCACCTGTGGCTACGCGATGCTTGCCGTGCACCGGCGCGATCAGGGCAACGTGCTCCGGTGGCTGAGCCTGACTTTCATTCTGGGCGCTGTCTTTATCGGCATGGAAATACACGAGTTCCATCATCTGATCTCGCTCGGCTTCGGACCGCAGCGCAGCGGGTTCCTGTCTGGCTTCTTCGCGCTCGTCGGCACGCACGGTCTGCATGTCGCGTCCGGCCTGCTGTGGATGGCGGTGGTCCTGCACCAGGTGGCGATCAAAGGACTGACACCGGCCAATGTGACACGCCTCTCGTGCCTGAGCCTTTTCTGGCACTTCCTGGATCTTGTCTGGATCTGCGTGTTCACGATTGTCTATCTGATTGGAGCATTCTGACCATGGCAAGCGATGCGACTACCCGCGCCGGCCAAGCCCACGGCAGCGCGAGGTCCTACAACACGGGCTTCATCCTCTCGATCGTCCTGACGGCCATCCCGTTCGCGCTGGTCATGCATCCGATGCTGCCGCGTGCGACGACGCTTCTCGTGGCGGTGATATTCGCGGTCCTGCAACTCGTGGCGCACCTCGTGTACTTCCTGCACATGAGCCGGTCCTCGGAGGGCGGCTGGAACCTGATCAGCTTCGTGTTCACGCTTGTGATCCTGTTCATTGTCGTGGCGCTCTCGGTCTGGATCATCTGGAGCATGCACTTCAACATGATGATCCACTGATCCAGCGCGCGCAGCCGACGAAGAACACCCTGCACCATGTATCGACCTTACCTGCAACTGACTAAGCCCGGCATTGTGATCGGCAATCTCGTCGCCGTCACGGGCGGTTTTCTGCTGGGTTCGCACGGCAGTGTCGACTGGTTGCGGGGCGGCCTCGTTGCCGCCGGCGTCATGCTGGTCGTCGCGTCCGGGTGTGTGATCAACAATGTGATCGACCGGGATATCGACGGCCTGATGGCGCGAACACGCAATCGTCCCATGGTAACCGGCTGTGTACCGGTGCCGTTCGCGTTACTGTATGGTGTCGTGCTCTGCCTCGCAGGCATAAGCGTGCTTTACGCTGGCTCGCGTTCGCTCCTGCCCCTCGCGCTGATACTCGTCGGCTACGCCGTGTATGTTGGACTGTATAGCCTTTACATGAAGCGCAATTCGGTATATGGGACGCTGGTCGGCAGCATTGCCGGCGCGATGCCGCCAGTCGTCGGATATTGTGCGGCGACCAGCCGGTTCGACACCGCCGCCGTCACATTGCTAGTCATGTTCAGTCTCTGGCAGATGCCCCATTCGTATGCGATCGCCATCTTCCGGGCCCAGGATTATCGCGCGGCTGCCATTCCGGTTTTTCCGGTTGTCTGCGGCTTTGCGGCCGCGAAGCGCCACATGTTGGCCTACATTGTCGCCTTTACGGCGGCCACCCTGACGCTCGGCTTCCTGGGGTATGCTGGCAAGATCTATATGCTCGCGGCGCTGGTGGCGGGGCTGTACTGGTTCGGGCTCGGCGTTGCGGGACGCACCGCGGCAAACGAGGGCAGATGGGCACGCAAGATCTTCTTTGCGTCGATCATCATCGTGAGCGTATTGAGCGCCGCAATGTCGGTGGATGGCTGCCCGCCTCAACCGGCGCCCCATCTCGCGCCGATTGCGAGGGGTTTCCGGGGGTAGTGCGCTGCGAGCTTGCTACTGTCCTCGGCACTTTCCTCATATTGCAGCGCGAAGCGCACCACACCCTTCGTGTCGATTGCGTAAGCGAATACCGGGTGTTCCATCGAACACGAGCTACCGGACGGGACGTTCCGGTAGTACGCTCCGAAGGATCGGGCGGTTTCAACTGTCTGTTGCGCGTCGCCGTATAGTCCGATAACCGTCGGATCGAAGGCCGCGGTGTAGGCCTCCAGAATCGCCGGCGGGATCAAGCGAAATAACGACTATCTTCGGCCCCTTACCCTGATCTCCGAGCAGCCGTTTGATCTGTGCAGCGCGAGCCAGAGTCGTTGGGCACGCGTCTGGACGCCGCATGTATCCGAAGAGAAGCAAGGCCACATTGCCCAGGAAGTCCTCAAGCGTTCGCGGATTGCCGTTGGTATCGCGCAGATAGAGCGTCCCCGGTAGCTTCGTCGATGACAGATCGATACCGTGCGGCTTCGATGAGATTCTTTTGCCGTTCGAGAAGGAGCGCAGCAGCGAGCAGACGGCGGCAACGCGGTGACAGAGCATTTTGGGACGGACGGCGCTTCATGGCCTCGGACATGCTGAACCCCATGAGTCGGAGGCAGTGGCGACGCTGGTTGCGTGCGGCGCACAGCGTGTCGTTAGCATGACCAACGATACACCTCTATCCGTGCTGGCCGCGGGCGGTATACCAGGGGCAATAGCAGCCGACGGCGACCATCGGAACAGGATCGACATGTAACCCTTCGACCAGCTTGTTGAGAATCGGCTCCACGAAACTGTTGTTCGAACTACAGACAAGGCCCGTGCTGTAGGGTCCCGCGTAGGCGAGCTTTCCATTCGCATCCCAAATGGCGATAGCGGGACTGGCCGGTATGCGCTCCATTCCTTCGATTCCCCGTAATGGCTTGATTTTGCCTCGCAGAAAGGCCGGTAACTGTCCGTGGGTACCGGGCTTGCGCACGCTGTAGAAGTCAATATCCGCATCCCTGAACATCGTGATGAGATAGTTCAAGTGGGCGTCGGTAATCTCGTTACAGCTTACGCAGTCGGGGTCCCAGAAATGCACGACACGAATGCGTCCGGTATTACCCGCGAGGTCCGGCGGCAGACGCAGGTCGGCGTCTTCGAAGAGAACAGGCTGATTCGAGTAACTGGACACTCCACCAACGCCGAGGTATCGCCACAGTGCAATACCGGTCCCGACCAGAATGCATACAGCTGCACAGAGAAACAGGATGACTAGGCGGCGACGCATCAGGGGAACGATTGATTGAGGGGGTTCCACGGTATCGGCTGGAAACATGTGCGGCAGGTGAAGTGTCGAGGCTTGTGATCAGCGGCGGAACCGATCATAGACAGTGTGGCCGACGAGTCGGTTGCCGCACGCAAAGCGCGATGGGTAGTGCGGCTGGCCGAATTCTTTCCTAGAAATCGCAGTCCCGAGGCCTGCGAACGAGGTCGATAGCCTCCCTCAAAGTCATTGCGGTTGCACCATTCTTCTGCGTCTTGATGCGGGGCAGTGTTATGTAGGTGCGGCATAGCTCACGGTAATACTCGTCATGGGCCTGCTCACTTAGCCAGTTGAGCCGTTCGCTGTCCGCATTGCTGGTATGGGCTTCGACCAGGTGCTTGCGAAGCAGCTCGATCTCGTTGGCGACTTGACGAAGGGTTTCAGCCACCTCACCTGTCATCCATTCTGCCTGTTTTCTTATCTGTTCAAGATCAACGCACATAATCAGGTATTAAAAATATTGCAATAATGTTGTCTGGACAACGTCCGCTTCCCACCCGGACCGTGAGAAAAGATCTGGCTTATTCACTCAGCTCGCGGCTCAGCATGGCCGCCCCAATCAACGGTGCGCCGATGAGCGCGAGCTCGAACCCAATCCCCATGCTCTGGAGGGGAAGACACTCCACGCCTTTCGGCACGAGGTCGCCAACGAAACGCAGGGTTATGCGTGTGACGAGGTGGCCGAGGATGTTCAGCCCGCAAAGCAGGTAGAGAAACCATGCTGCGGTGGCGGGGCGCAAACCGTGGCGAAAGGCCCTTCATGTAGTCTCTCGCGTCGATCGTGCCAGCCGCTTTGATCAAGTCCACAACAAGGCCTCCGTCTACGAATGAATTTAAAGTAAGCCCTGCGCAGTCGCAATTCCACTTTGGGTTACATATAAGATGGCGCTTCGTGCCGCCGGTACGAAGGCTTACCTAAACCATTGTGCAATGGACCGGTGCACCCCTGGCAACGTAGAGTTTCCGTCATGTCACTGTCCACTGACCGCATCGGGTGCGTGACTTTCGCGTTCATGCTGGTCCGGATTAGCCTCCTGTTCCCGGCGATGAACGGCTACAACCTGTACCAACCCGCGATTTCCGTGGCTAGGTGAAGGGCAGGACTCACGCCGCGGGGAACGCGATTCAGGTAAACGGCTTGTTTCCAGGAGCAGGCAATGAGGACGAAAGAGTACGCTGCAGAAGACGTTGCACGGGTCCAGGTCGAAATTCTCGAACAGGCAGAAAATACACTCCTTATTCGATGGGTTGAGCCCGGTCGATGCCATTATGGCGAGCAACGTTGGCGTCGTCGTTCCGCGAGGGTGTCGGGAGTGTGTGTTGTGTCGCAACGAGCAATCCGACGCGGCGATGCCGTATTTCGCCCGGCTGAGCGGCCCGTCCCGGCGAACGGATCGGCGATGATCTCGGTGGAGGCGCTCAGGTCATTCGAAATAGTGCCAAGGGAATTCCGATTGACGCGCGTACGCCGGCGACTGACTCACCAACCTAACTGTGAGGCTGCGCAGGACAGGGACGAGTCCATCGAGCGCGAGTAGCTCGCGCAAGACTTCGCGGCACGGGGGTCAAGCCAACGGGATCCGGCTCTCGCGTCTAGTCAGGATTCACTTCCACATTTCTGGCGTTGCGCTGCAGCGCCGTTTCCTGGAGGCTCGCATTGCTGCTCGTGAAAATCTCTCATTTGCTTCGATGTGCCGCGGTCGGCTCAGCGCTCGTCTCGAATGTGACTAACGCAAACGAAATTGGTAGCAGGCTGGATTGCCATTTTGGCGCCCACGAGTTCATAGAACAGTTGGTCGAGGAAAAGGAGATCGATCCGGTACCGATGAATGTGTCAAGCAACTCGGTCAACGCGTACCGGCTGAGGCCGAATCAAGACTTGACAGCACTCGGATTCAAGGTGCGAGCTGTCTTTGGCTTCTCCCCGAACGACGAGATGTTCGCCCAGAAGAGCGGTGGAGGTACTCTGTCCCACCAGGTCTATGGTGTTGTCGTCCTGGCAGGGAAAGAGGCGGTTAGTGAGCGCCTTCTTGATACGGGAAGCTCGGCGACAGTCAAGGAAGTCATGCCGCTCGTCATGTCGGCCGTCGTTTGCGAGATATAGCTTGCCTTCGACCGTCCGCTGCTCCTCGACCGGTTGGGCTGTGCGGTCGAAATGTCGGGCGGCACCCGAAGGGCAACACCATTCCCCGCTTTTTCCGGTTCGTGGCGAGCGCGCAGTGGGATAGCTATCCAGACCGACGACAATTTGGCACTCGCGGCTCAGAACAGCCCCCATAGAAATTGGCGAGAAAACGAGCCCGCTGTGAGCGCGCAGTATTCTGGGCAAGCAGGCGCGTCATTCGTTCGCAAAGGCCGCGGTCGCGCGTCAAGTGTGGGCCGGTGCTGCTCGATGTGATGACTTAGGGAACCTTCCCACCTTGGCTTAACACGCTTTCCTCGACGCAGGAGCGACGCCCAGCCGTTCTCCGCGACGGTGATGAAAGGAACGAGTCACTGCGGCGCCGGCTGTGCACTCGGCGACATCATCGTCGAATGGACCGCATTTGCCTTTCCCGCATTGGCAGTCTGGTTCGGATGGCACACAGTGTTTGACGACAAGACGTTTGCGGTCTGGATCCCGGACTTCCTCGTCGCCTTTCTGCTCGGCATCGTGTTTCAATATTTCACGATCAAACCCATGCGCGGGCTGTCGGCAACCGAAGGCGTGGTCGCGGCAGTCAAAGCGGATATCGCGTCGATTACGGCGTGGCAGGTCGGCATGTATGGACTTATGGCCATCATCCAGTTCCTTTGGTTCAAGCCGGCCTACGGGATGGTCGCGAACGTTGGGACTGCTGAGTTCTGGTTCTCCATGCAGCTCGCGATGCTCGCAGGATTCGCAACCAGCTACCCTGTCAACGTGTGGCTGATCCGTTCTGGGGTGAAGGAAAAGATGTAATTCTGCATTGGATCTGCGGCGGGCCTCGCCCGGCCGGTGCAGATATATTGCAATCAACGCGTCCTGATGTTTTCCAGCAGTCGGGAAGCTTCCACCGCGTCAAGACCAGGCACGTAGCGCGTTCTGATATCCTCGCCTCTCATTCTGGCTGTCCAGGAGTAGCGACATGCGTTGGATAGTGACCGTTGTGTTAGCAATCGTATGTACGTGTTCCGCGCTGGCCGATCCGGCTACTTTTAACGCAGGGGTAATCCGTCTCACGGTGGTGGGCGATGCTGCTCCTTTCGACACCGTTGTCTTTTACCCTACGCATGAGCGTGAGGTGCCATGGCAAGCGGGTCCATTCACTGTCGAGGCGACACTCAATGCTCCGCCTGCACTGGATAGCCGGTTCCCGGTTGTATTGATTTCGCACGGACGAGGGGGAGGCCCGTTAAGCCATCGTGAATTGGCGACCGCTCTGGCTCGCGCCGGATTTATCGCGGTCTTGCCGACGCACGTGGGGGACGCTTCGGGCTTTCCCCGCGCGCCGTCCCAAGCCCAGATTCTGATCGACCGCCCCCGACAGGCAGAGGCCGCGCTTAATGCAGTGCTCGGAGATCCACGGTTTTCGGCAAGCGCCGATGTCAGCCGGATTGGCATGATTGGATACTCGGCTGGCGGCTACACCGCACTGATCCTGGCGGGAGCGAAACCCGATTTTGCCTATGCCAGTGCGTACTGCGCAAATCACGATGATCCGGGGTCATGTCCGCGTTCAGCAACCAGCAATCGTGCGCACGGCACTCAGGTTAAAGTAGCTGTACCTGCTGAACTGATAGCTTGGCAACCGCCCGTTGATCACCGCCTGAAGGCCCTGGTGCTGATGGATCCACTGGCCATGATGTTTGGGGCACCTGGCTTGTCCGCTGTGCGCGTACCGACCATGCTCTATCGCCCGCAGGATGACAGCTACCTTGGTTCTGCGAGCAACTCTCTTGCTGTCGTCTCAAGCTTGCCTACACCGCCTGCGGTTCACATCGTGCCAGGCAATCACTTCGTTTTCATCGATCCTTGCCCGGCCTCGGTCGCAACCAATGGGGCGCTGATCTGTCAGGACGCGCCCGGGATTGATCGCGTGGAGATCCATCGTCAGATCGACCATGAGGTCGTGGACTTCTTGCATGCAAATCTATAACGCATCAGGTCGACCCTGTGTTGCGGATCATGACACCGCGATAGGGTGTGCGGTCTTCAGTCCTGCTCCGACGCCCGCGTCGCTTCGCGTCCCAGCTTTGCCTCTCGCCGGGACCTTTCATTGAGGATCTGATGGCGCCGGTGGTCCGTCATCTTTTTCCAGCCGCGGGCTTCCTCACGCGTCCGATAGCAGCCCGTGCAGAACCCGGTCTTGCCATCGAACGCACACAGGTCGATGCAGGGCGATTTGGCAGCCATGGTTTACGTGGCGGCGCGAGGGGCGTTCACTTCGACCGTCACATGGGACAGCCCCTTAAAGCGCTTGAGCGCCGCGTGATAAAAGCCGGGGCTGCGTTGTGCTTCACTGGTGACGACTGACACCACCGCACTCATGTGGTCCGGACCGACCCGCCAGACATGGAGATCGAGCACGGCGTCACCGTTGTCTTCAATAATGTGACGAACGTTTTCGGCCATGCGCTTATCCAGATTCATGTCGAGCAGAATGCCTCCCGTATCGCGCATCAGGCCCCACGACCAGTTAGCAATCACCAGGGCGCCGATCACGCCTGCGAGCGGATCCATCCAGACCCAGCCGAACGCACGGGCCAGCAGGAGGCCGATGATCGCGAGCACGGAAACTGCCGCGTCTGCGATGACGTGAATGTAGGCCGAGCGGATGTTGTGGTCGCGGTTCGCGGCAGCATGTGCGTCTTCGTGACTGTGATCGTGCTCTTCGAATTCGATTGACTGCTCGCCATCGGGCGAACTGACAATCGCCCTGAATGCATGCGGCTCGGGAATGTCATCTTTCGACTCCAGATAGCTCCCACGGTCGGCAAACGCGAAGGTCTGACGCGAACCGTCGGGGCGGACCGTCGTGACTGATACCGCGTCGGCGGTCAGGTTCGAAGAAGCCGTCTCAGGCGTAATACGGAAGACGGGTGGCACGCCATCTTCGAAGATCGACACGGCGAAAACTCCAGCAGTACTGAAGATGCGATGCGCCTCTTCCTCGTGACCGTGTTCGTCTTCATGTCCGTGCCCGTGGCCGTGGCTGTGCCCCTGTCCATGACTGTGGCCGTGATGGTTGCCGCTGAGCAGCCAGACGCTTGCAAGATTCACCAGCAGGCCAAGAACGGCGATGGGGATCGCCTGGCCGAAGTGAATGGGCACGGGCGAGAGAAAGCGCGAAACCGCCTCGTACCCGATCAGCAGCGCGATCATGGCGAGCACAATGGCGCTGGTAAAGCCCGCGAGATCGCCCAGCTTCCCCGTACCGAATACGAAGCGGCTGTCGCTCGCATGCTTTCGCGCGTACGTATACGCGAGCGCAGCGATGAGCATCGCGCCGGCGTGTGTCGACATGTGCAGGCCGTCGGCAACGAGCGCAAGCGAGCCAAAAAGACTTCCGCCGACGATCTCGGTCACCATCATCGCGCTGCACAGCGCAATCACCATCCACGTCCTGCGCTCGTTCTCCTCGTGGGCAGCGCCCAGGAAGATATGGTCATGTCCCGCCCCGAAGGCGGCATCCTCGAACTTGCTCATGCTTGTCTCACTTGAAGTAGCTGTGGACTACTTCGATCAGTTGCTCTGTTCCGCTGCCATGCTCGTCGTCCGGTTCTGCATCGACGAGATGGGTGCGAATGTGGTCCTCGAGCACGACGGCGAGCAGCCCGTTCATGGCGCCACGACAGCTCGTGACCTGTTGCAGCACGGCCATGCAACCGCGTTCTTCTTCCAGTGCCCTTTCAATCGCTTCAACCTGCCCTTTAATCCGGCGAATGCGGTTAAGCAGCTTCTGCTTTTCGCGAATCGTATGGCTCATACCTGTTCTCCCGTTTGCGGGCGAAGTCTATCACCAATAGGGTAAGGGGGTATACTAAAAATCACTTGTGGATCGCGGCAGCATGCATTTGGGACAATCGCCGCGCGCTTCGGGGAGTAGCCGCTCCGGATGCGATGTTCGCTGCTGCCGAAGCACGACTGAGCGGCCTGGGAGAGCGGCCACAAGGCGAAAGTGTTTGCGCCTGGCAGACTCTCCGTATGGAGATAGCCGCCTTTCTCTTCCTTGAAGGGAATACCGAAGGCCCGACTGCAGCCCGCCCAACCGATTACGCATTCGCAGTGGCGATGGCCGCTCTCAGGACCACAACTTCCCATCCAGGTATCGCTCCCGCTGAACCTGTTGCCATCTCCGAGGCACGGAATAAACCGGCTAGCGAACTGTTGTAATAAGCAACCCGTTCGCGACAGATGCTTTGAGTCCGACAACACTCGTGGAGACTTTCATGGCGAAAGAAAAGTGGAGCTTGTTTCGCTGGATTCCCAAGCAGCACGCAGCCGCCGCGGTGGAGAAAAAGCTCATGTCGCATAACGGGTCAGCGCTGTGGGTGTTTGACCTTGAGCAGTCCTATCGGCCAGGGCGGGCAATTTCCGGTAATGCCTGGTTAGTGGCCTACGATCTCGACCGAACTGCCGAATCCAATATCAAAACTCGTCAGCATATCGATTTCGAGTCGGCGGGCTTCCGTGGGGAGGCGGCTCATCCCGCAGACGTCATCATCAAGGAAAACGAGAAGGGCGCCTATGGTATCGGGCGAATGCGCCAGAGCACCACCAAATTTCACGTTACCGCCCGGTTCGCCACGAAGAACGAGGTCGCCAGCGCCCTCGGACTGGACAAGAAGGAAGTTACCGATGGTTATCGTCCGGGCAGGACCTGGCCGACGTGAGAAGTCGTTGAAGCCACCAGAGTGACACGCTGTCACGCCGGTACGGTTGATCACACAGGGGCTTGGCTGCGAGTGTCTGCGCTCTGGCCGATGACGGTCGGCGCGAAGTTCGGTAACGACATCCTTCCCTTCGGCTGTGAGTTAGCCCGCAAGCGGACGATGGCCATCGTCCGCTCCTGGGTCAGTGGGCGTCGCTCCAAGTCCGTTGAATGGCAACGCGGCCAGCAGCAGCTCTGCGCGCTGCGTCTGCGGTAGGGAGCGGGGGTCGCGCAAAGCCGATCAGCACTCGCCTTTTTTGGCGTGTCCCGGAGGGCAGTGCCATCCTTTGTCGTGATGGTGATGTTTTTCCCAGTCATCGCGATTCCAGTAGCGATGTCCATCCCAATATCGGTCGTCGTGCCATCCAGGCGTGACGACCACGGCAGCGGGTGGGGCAACCACGACAGGCGCGCCTACATTGATGCCGACATTGACATCAGTCGCGTGGACGGCACTGGTGAGGCTGACTGCAGCGGCGGCGAATGTCAGATGCGCGAGCGCGGGATTCTTCATGAACCAGTCCTCAAAATATGAACGCGTGCACGAGTCGGAACTTGCCCGATAACAGGAACAGGGCGTCTTCCGACGGAATGTTGCGCCTCGTTGCCCTGTTTCCGACAACGATTCTGCTCGTGTGCGGCATCATTTTCGCAGAATCCCTGCGATTCTGATCGCCGACGCCATGCAGTAGCCTTTGCGGGACCAGGACCGCGACACCATAAGGCAGCCTTAAGGCTGCCTCCCATACCATCGCCGATTCGAGTCATTCAAGTGATGCGACGCATCATCCACTGACCGTCTTCGGCCTGTCCCTGCTCACGCCGTGTCTCACGCTGCCATTGTCGACGTTCACCCTGAGAACTGCACGACGATTTGTTGCGTTGCGCATGAATTGGTTCAATCGCGTGCCACGGGAGCGATAGAGAACGTGCATATTACGACCCCAAACCGGTGGCTGCTTCTCGGCGTGCTGCTGCCTGGCGCTTCGCTCGGCCTTGTTGTTGCTGTGCTGCTGGGCATCCGGATCTGGCCATGAGGCGAGCCTTGCTTCAGGATGGACGTTGCGCAATGGAGCGCACAGCATCGAGGGGACTTTCGCGCACGCCCATTTCACGTGCGAGCGCCGCAACCTTTGCCGGTCCCTTCCGCTGCGTGGCCGATCTGATGCTCGCCAGGCGGTACGCTGCTCTCGGCGGCGACAACGCGCGGTAGTCGCAGGTAGCCGTGGGACGATGCTGCGCTGCGCGCCGTTTGCAACGCATCGGACCCGATGCCGAATCGGACCTCAGGTGCCGTTTCACCTGTCGCGCGCCGACTCAATGCGGTGGCGGGAGGCGTCTGAAACGATTCCATAGCTTCTTTAGCGTTTGATGATCTGCAGCGACGCGTGAAGAGAGATAGCCTCGGGCATAAGCCGCGCCTGGCGCTGCGTCCCTCGACCTGCGCGAAACGGTCCGCAGAAGCTGATCGGCGACCACCGCATCGTTACGCCAGCCGAGATCGTCCTGAAGTGCAGTCAGCGCTTTCACGTAGTGCTGCACGGCCCGTTTCGGGAACAACGACGCAAAGAACTCTGTCGCATACCGAACCTTCTTCGCCGCGATACGCGCGCGGTGCCGGCGGTGATCGTCGAGATCGGCGAGGCCCTTGCCACGCTTGATCAGCCTGCTGTGCCTGCGCCGCAGCACCTTGTCGGCGAACTGCCTCGCGGGGCTGTCAAGCGCTGCGCGTTGTTTGCCGGTCATATCGTCGCGCCATTTTTTGCAGGCCAGCCACAGCGCGAGTTCGAGCACCAGACGCGTGTAGCGAACCGACTCGACCGCGGCCGCCGCACGCTGCCGGTTGTCGACGGCGACCAGCGTGCACGCCTGCCGCACCGGCATGAGTTCGTCTGCATTGCCGTCCGCGCCCGCCCGATCGAGTGTGGCCCCGGCAAGGACCTCCCAGTCACGCGCGGCGCCGAGTTCCGCCGCGATCCAGCGCAGTTCGTCGTCGAGCCCGGAATAGGGAGGAATCGCCTTGGCGAACAGGTCCAGCGCCGAGCGCAAACGTCGCAGTCCGACCCGCATCTGATGAACGCTTGACGGATCATGACCGGACACGACGCCGCGCTCGTTGGCATGCACCTGCGAGAGGCAGTTATGGACGATCGTGCAGAACACGTCCTCAATCGAATTGTCTTTCGACAAGCGCACGGGTTCGGCCTTCACGGGCGCGGCGTGCTCGGCCACGAGCAATTCGTAGCCGATATCGGCCTTGCTGCGATGGTCGATGCTCAGCGGTACGGTCTTCAGAAGTTCGAGCGCCGTCGCATGGAGCGCCTCCGGCTTGCCCTGTTTCAGTTCGAGTTCGACAGCGGCGAGCGGCACCGAGCGCGTTTGCGCGTCGACAGTTCCCTCGTCGAGCGCTATTTCGAGTTCGTCTTCCGACGGCAGGTGCAGCGCGATTGCAGTGCGATGGATGCGTGTGACGAAAACAGGAGCGAGTTGCGCGGCGACGGCCTGATCACGGATCAGCCTGCCGCAATCGCTATCGGCCGATATGGCGTCATAGAGCAGCGCCAGATCGGGCGTGTCCCTTTTGATCGGCATTTCATATTCGGCCCTGTCGAACACACCGGCCTCCACAGCGCCCTCGAGCTTCAACGTCTGGATTCGCCGCTTTCCGACGGCGCGTACGCGCAGCGAGGCTTTGCAACGGTGAAGGGCCAGTTCCGGCGTGTCGAAGTACGTGCTGTTCAGGAATTCCGGTCGATCGGCAGTGGCCTGAGCGCGCGCCAGCAGCGGTGCGCCACGAAGCTTGGCGAGGTCCTCCGGGGCGATTCGTAGCTTTAACTCCCGTTCCATGTTTGCCTCCATGCCGCGCGCCGCATCATCACACAATCCCGGACGCGCAAGTTTCGGTCCGGATCGATTACGGGAAACCAGGCCGCCCGGCAGCCAAATCAGTACTTTGGTCGAGCGGCCGTAGATGGCCGCACTGTGTCGCACGATCGCCTGTGGCGGTCATCACCGTGTTCGATAACACTGCCCCGCAGGCACGACAGGTGCGCTACTCGAATGGACCGGATCCGCACGACGTCCTGTGCAGCGGACCGCCCCTTTCGAAAATGGACCATGAAAAGAACACTTCTCACTTTTGCGATCGTTATGTCACTTCCAGTGATTTCACCGACGTCAGCGGTGGCGGCTGGCTGCATGAAAGGCGCTGCCGTGGGTGGCGTTGCGGGCCACGTCGCGGGTAAGCACGGCACGGCAGGCGCCGCGGCTGGGTGTGCCGTCGGACACCACGAGGCAGCGAAGAAGCAGAAGGCGGCGAGTGAAGCCGCGGCGAGCAAACCTGCGAGCCAATAGTTGGCGATCTCGGTAACCTCGCGGGGCCATCGAGGGTCGCCATGCTCGCGCGCCACGGCGCGGTACCGTGCTGCTCCGTTCCGCGCGCGAGGGTGCGCGTCGTGCCTGCGCCATTGGCGCAGGGCTCGGGCGGCAGACGCGTGCCGTCGATGAAACGCACGGCGCAGACTTCGGCGGCGCTTGCATTAGCAGAAAGAGCGAGGCAGGCGTGCGTTCACGCGCTCGTCCCCGCACTCTGCACGTGAGATTCGAGCGCGCCGACCACGTCGAACAGGTCGCCGACAAGCCCCACATCGGCCACCGAGAAGATCGGCGCGTCCGGGTCCTTGTTCACGGCAACGATGAACTTCGAGTCCTTCATGCCGGCGATGTGCTGGATCGCGCCCGAGATGCCGAACGCCACATACACGTCGGGTGCCACGCTGCGGCCGGTCTGTCCGACCTGCGCGGCGTTCGGCGCATAGCCGGCATCCACGGCGGCGCGCGAGGCGCCGAGCGCCGCGCCGAGCTTGTCGGCGAGCTTGCCGAGACGCGCCATGTTCTCCTGAGAAGCGAGGCCGCGTCCACCCGCGATCACCACGCGCGCGCTGCCGAGGTCTTGGCCGCTCTGCCCGGCGGCGCGGCGCTCGATTAGCCGCGTGGCTGTGAACGGCGCACCAGGTGCGAGCGCAACGGCCTGCGCCGCGCCACCTTTCGCCTCGACCGGTGCGAATGACGAAGTCCGCACGCTGGCATAAGTGCGCGCCGTGGCGCTCGTCACCGTTGCGATCACGCTGCCCGCATAGAGGCCGCGCACGAACTGCGTGCGCTCGCGAATGGCGATTACGTCGGCGATAAAGGCGTCTTCGGTGAGCGCCGCCGCGCGCGGCAATGCAGCGCGGCTGGAGGCGCGGTGCGCCGCGAGCACCGCCGAATACCCTTCAGCGAGGGCGTGCAATTGCGCCGCGATCGTTTCCGGTGTGAGCGCATCGGCTGCGCCAGCGGATGCGACCAGCACGCGCTCGACTCCACTCACATGCGCCGCCGCTGCCGCGCTCGACGCATCGAATACGAGCAGATCGACGGGTTGCCCCAGTTGCAGCGCCGCGCCTATCACGCGCAGCGTGACATCGGAAATCGATCCCACGTCGGCATCGGCCAGAACCAGCGTTCTCATAGTCAAACTCCCACGGATTCAAATACGCGTCGATCGGCGAGTGCTGCGAGCAGCGCGTCGACACTGTCCACCTTCACACCAGGCTCGCGTACGGGCGGATCGTTCAGTTTCAGCACGTGGCTGCGGGCGCTCGACACGCCGCCGAGCGCGTCCGCCTCTCGCGTGGCGAGCGGCTTTTGCTTCGCCTTGACGATGCTCGGCAGTGTCACGCGGCGCGGCTCGGCCAGGCGCAGATCGGCGCTGATCACGGCGGGGCCGTCGAGTTGCCACGTGGCGGTGCCCGCATCGTCGCCGCAGCTCGCGCGCCAGCCGCCGTCGATGGCGTCGAGCGCGCTCGTATTCAGCGCCTGCGGCCAGCCCAGCAGTGCGGCGAGCATGGCGGCCACGCCGCCCACGTCGCCGTCGATGGCCTGCTTGCCGCACAGCACGAGACCGTAGTCGACCTCGTTCATGTGTGCGGCCACGAGCCGCGCAACGGCGAGCGAATCGAGCGTGGCCGTGGCGGCCCCCGTGTCGATCAGCACCGCTTCGTCGGCGCCCATGGCGAGCGCGGTGCGAAGCACGTCCTGGTGCGCGGGCAGGCCGCAGGTCAGCACCGTGACGTGCGAGGCCACCCCGGCTTCCTTCAGTTGCAGCGCTTTCTCGAGCGCGCATTCGTCGAACGGATTGAGCGACATCTTGAGCCCTGCCGTTTCGATCGCGCCGGCGCTGCTCACGCGCACGCGCACGTTCGGGTCGACCACGCGCTTGACGGGTACGAGAATGCGGACAGTCATCTGTTTTCTCCTGTTTGCATGAGAAAGCACATTGCGCGCTGGTGTTACGACACCGCGCCGAGACCGTACTTGCCGGTCAGCAGCGCGCCGCTCGCAAAGCGTTCGAGTGCGTACGGTTCGAGAGAGACGTCGGTGGCCAGGCCGAGCGCGTGCTGGGCGAGCAGCTTGCCGATGCCCGGCGAGAGCTTGAAGCCGTGACCCGAGAAGCCGAAGCCCACCGTGAGGCCTTCCACGTCGGCAACGTTGCCGAGCACGGGGTTCCAGTCGGGTGTGACGTCGTACACGCCGGTCCACGACGAGGCGAGCCCCGCCGTTTCGTAGGCGGGAAAGTGTTCGGCCACCTGTGCGCCGACTTCGGCCACATAGTCGAGGGAGATCTCGCCCTGCTCGGTCTCGGGCGCATTGAGCGTTTCGCCCACCACGCCTTCGGAGACCAGCATCTGGCTGCCGCCGTAGCTGCGGAAATAGAGCATCCCCGGCGAGCCGAGGTCCTTGAATGCGGGCATGGCGAACGTGTAGGGGGCGGCTTCGCATTCGAGCGCGAGCACGGTGTGGCGCTCGGGCTTGACCGGCAGCGGCACGCCGATCCATTCGGAGAGTTCAGGGGTCCAGATGTTTTGCGTGCTGACGAGCGTGCCGCAACCAAAGCGTCCCGCCGACGTTTGCACGCCTACCACGCGGCGGCCTTCGCGCACGAGGCCGGTCACGCGCACCCCTTCCATGATCTTTACGCCGCGGCGGCGCGCAGAGCGTGCGAAGCTGGTCGCGACGAGATAGGCGTCGGCGAAGCCGGCTTCTGGCTCGAAGCCGATCAGCGCGGCGTCGTCGAAGGTGGCGATCGGCAGGCGCGCCTGCGCCGTCTGGCGGTCGAGCAGTTGTACCTCGATGCCCATTTCCTGCTGGGCGCGCAGCGAGGCTGCCAGCGGGTCGAGCTTGTCGCCCTCGGGCGCGCTGATCATGTAGCCGCATTTGACGAGGCCGCAGGAGGCTTCGTCGTCCCCGAGATAGTCGGCGAAATTGTTGAAGGCCCACCAGGAAGCGCGGGCGAGTTGGACGTTCTGGCGCACCGAGTAATGCGTGCGCAGCAGCCCGGAAGACTGCGAGGTGGTGCCCGCCCCGATCGTCCCTTGATCGAGGACGAGAACGCTGCTCGCGCCGAGCGCGGCGAGATGGTGGGCGACGGACGTGCCGATGACGCCGGCGCCTATCACGACATAGTCAAAGTGGCTCATGGGGCCCTCGTGGGTGAACGATGGGCAAATTCTGCGTCCCGGCTGCCCGCCATTATTTTGTATTAGGCAAACTTATGGTTCATCGACGCAATTGCTCATCGTCCGTGTGTTGAGCCGTCCGGGCGGCACCATGTGGAAGACGACGCGGTAGCGTCATTTGCGCAGACTTCCGCGGAGCTCCTCATGAGACGTACCCAGGCGCCAATCGACCTCAACGCCTTGCAGGCTTTTCTCGCGGTGTGCGAGACCGGATCGATGACCGGCGCGGCGAAGCAGCTCGGCGTGAGCCAGAGCGCGGTGAGCCAGGCCATCGCGGCGCTCGAGCGAGATCAGGGCGTGGTCCTGTTCGATCGCGAAAGCCGGCCTCCCCGGCCGAACGTCGCGGGCCGCGCGCTGCTCGAACTGGCAGGCCCGCTGCTCGAGCATGCGCAGATGGTCAGCGCGCGCATCGGCGACACATCGAACGCGGGCAGCTTGCCCGTGCGGCTTGGCTGCGTGGATTCGTTCGCGGCGACCGTGGGCCCGGAGCTGATTCGCGCGGTGTCGGGCTCGGCACGGCAGATTGCGTTGTGGTCCGGTTTGACCCCCGGCTTGAGCAAGCAGTTGCACGATCGCGAGCTCGATCTCGCGGTGTGCACGCAGACGACCCTCAACGACGCGCGCATCGTCGAGGCGCCGCTCTTTTCGGAGGCGTTCGTCGTGGTCGTCTCGCGCGCCTTGATTGCCGAGCGCGGGAACATCGACTGGCGCACGCTTGCGCTCGAAATGCCGATGATCCGCTATACCCCTCGCTCGGTGATCGGACAGCAGGTCGAGCGCTATGCGCGGCACCTCGGCATCAACAGTCCGCGCCGCTATGAATTCGACGCGACCGATCCGCTCCTGAGCCTCGTCGCGGCCCGGCTCGGCTTCTCGATTTCCACGCCGTTGTGTCTCTGGCAGGCGCGCCATTATTTGCCTGAGATCGCCGTGTTGCCGCTGCCGGCCGGACGGCTCGGGCGGCGCGACTTCTTCCTGCTGCATCGACAGGGCGAGTGGGACGCGTTTGCGCACGAGATCGTTGCGTTGACGCGGCGCGTGCTTGACGCCTCCATCAGGCCGGCACTCGCGCGCGCGCTGCCGCAACTGCCTGAAGACGCATTGACGTAGCGGATCCGCGATATTTTTGTACGAGAGGCGGCGCTCGTGCGTTCATAAGTATTTCTGATAACCGAGCGTAAGCCCGCGTCCCGATTCAGTGCAGCAGCGCACGGCAGACAGGAAAAACGCGCACCGTCAGCAGGCAAACGCCGGTGCAAGCGAATTGGGAAAGTAAGCGGGACAGGGCCGGCGTGCGTGCCAGATGTTTATCTGCAGGAATTTTTAGTTCATGAAGATAAACATGGCACGGACGTTGCATAAGAAGCAGCACAGGCGAGGCTGCAAGGCTTGCGCCTCAGTCGGCGGTTCCCGGCGGATAGATGAAGATCGACAGGAACTGGATGGGCGTCTTGATGAGGCGCTCGGGGCCGTGAGGAATATCGGCCTGGAAAGTAAGCGTGTCGCCGGGATGGAGGATGTAGGTTTGCTGGCCGTGGCGGTATTCGATCACCCCCTTGAGCATGTGGATGAATTCGGTGCCGGGGTGTTCGAAGGTCGGGAAGCGTTCTGCTTCGTCCTCCATGGTGATGAGGAAGGGCTCGAAGGCTTTGCGCGGGCCCTGGTCGTAGGCGAGCAGATGGTAGGTATGGCCGCGTTTGGTGCCCTTGCGAACGACTTCCATGCCCGCGCCTTTCTTGACGAGTTGCGCGTCGCCTTGCGGCACGTCGAAGTTGCGAAAGAGCGCGGAAAGAGAGACGCCGAGCGCCTGGGCGATGCGGTGCAGGACGTCGAGTCCCGTTGAGGTCTGCGCGTTCTCGATCTTCGAGAGCATGCCACGGCTGATGCCGGCCTGGTCGGCGACCTGGGCGATGGTCAGGTCGTGGCGCTGGCGCAAGTCGCGAATGGTGGCGCCCAGAAAGCGCTCGAGCGCAGTTTTGTTGTCGTCCCCAGCGTGCATGATCGGCCTCGGTAGAAATGCTTGACGCGTAGCTGGCCGGCACGCAGTGGCGCGCGCCGGCTGTTTCACGTCATGAAGCATTGTTGCATGGCAGGAAAAGAAGTTCCAGACGGAGCGCGTAACGAGAAGTGCAACGAGTGCGCAATGGCGGGTGCGCATGAGCGCCCTGAACGATGGCCAGCAAGTCCCCGGAACCGGCCCAGGCACGATGTGCCCAGCCTCTTTCAACCGCAAACGGAGTTGGTGCAAGGAGTGACGATGAATCTGAACGACGCGAGTAAGCTGCCGCTCAGCGAGCCCGGAAGCGTGCCCCGTTTCGACTCGGCGGAAAACGCGCAGGGCTGGCTTGCTCAGCAGGGCGTGAAATACGTTTTGGCGCAGTTCGTCGACATCCATGGTGTCGCAAAGGCCAAGTCGGTGCCGGTCGCGCATCTGAAGACGGTGCTAGAGGCGGGAGCCGGCTTCGCAGGGTTTGCGATCTGGGGTGTCGGCATCGAGCCGAACGGCCCCGATTTCATGGCCGTCGGCGATCTCGCGACGCTCACGCCCGTTCCGTGGCAGCCGGGCCTCGCACGCATCGTCTGCGAGGGGCACGTGAACGGCGAAGCGTGGCCGTTCGATTCACGCGTCACGCTCAAGCGCCAGGTAGCACGCCTGACCGAGCGCGACTGGACCCTTTTCACAGGACTCGAGCCGGAATTCTCGCTGCTGCGCCGCTCCGCTAGCGGAACCCTCGAACCGTGCGACCCCAGCGACACGCTGGCGAAGCCGTGCTACGACTATAAGGGGCTATCGCGCACGCGGGTGTTTCTCGAGCGGCTCACCGAAGCACTGCGCTCGGTCGGCATCGACGTCTATCAGATCGACCACGAGGACGCCAACGGCCAGTTCGAAATCAACTACACGTACACCGACTGCCTGACGTCGTGCGACCACTACGTGTTCTTCAAGATGGCCGCGTCGGAGATTGCCAACGAGCTAGGCATGATCTGCTCGTTCATGGCGAAGCCGTTCGCGAACCGGCCCGGCAACGGCATGCACATGCACATCTCGATCGGCGACGGCAAGCGCAATCTGTTCGCCGACGGCGGCGACCCGCTGGGCATGGGCCTGTCGACGCTTGGCTACCAGTTCACCGCCGGCATTCTTGCGCACGCCCCCGCGCTCACCGCGCTGTGCAATCCGACCGTCAATTCGTACAAGCGCCTCGTGGTGGGACGCTCGCTCACCGGCGCGACGTGGGCGCCGGCCTATGTGAGTTATGGCGACAACAACCGCTCGACCATGGTGCGCATGCCCGGCGAGCGCATCGAACTGCGTCTGCCGGACGGCTCCTGCAACCCGTACCTCGCAACGGCCGCCGTGATTGCCGCGGGGCTCGACGGGATCGACCGGCAACTCGATCCGGGCGCGCCGGCAAACGAAAACCTTTACGAGTGGTCGTCGGAGCGACTTGCCGCGCACGGCATTGCGGTGTTGCCGCAAAACCTCGAGCAGGCGCTCGACGCGCTCGAGGCGGACACGCTGATCTGCGAAGCGCTCGGCCCCCTGGCCGGTGAGTTCCTCAAGCTCAAGCGCATGGAGTGGCTCGAATACATGCGGCACGTGTCCGACTGGGAACTCAAGAGCTACCTCGAATTTTTCTAAGGAGAACACACAATGTGTGGAATCGTAGGGTTGCTGGTGAAGACGCCGGCGCTACGCGAGCGGCTCGGCGAGCTGATGGTGCCGATGCTGATCGGCATGACCGAGCGCGGACCCGATTCGGCGGGGCTTGCGGTGTTCGGCAGCGAGGTGGATGCGAGCCAGCGCAAGCTGAGCCTCTACGCGGGCTTCACGGACGAGGGCGCGCAATTTCCCTGGGCCGCACTCGCCGACGCACTCAACCACGCCATGGACGTCACCGCGCGCTTCGACGTGAAGGGCAATCATGCAGTGCTCACGCTCCAGGGCGATGCGGAGCGCGTCAAGGTGTGGTTGCGCGAGCACTATCCGAAGCTCTATCTGCTTTCCACCGGACGCTCGATCGATCTCTACAAGGACATCGGCTCGCCGGCCGAAGTGGCCGCGCGCTATGACTTCGCGAACCTCAAAGGCTCGCACCTCGTCGGCCACACGCGCATGGCCACGGAATCGGCCGTCACGCCGGACCGCGCGCATCCGTTCACGGCGGGAGAGGACTTCTGCCTCGTGCACAACGGATCGCTTTCGAACCCATATGGCGTGCGGCGCAAGCTCGAGCCGCTCGGCATCCGCTTCGATACCGACAACGACACCGAAGCCGCTTGCCGTTTCATCGAATGGCGTTTGCGCGAGGGCGATGCGCTGCCCGAGGCGCTGCAAAAAGGCTTCGAGGAGCTGGACGGCTTCTATACGTTCCTGATGGGCACGACGACCGAGCTCGCGCTGATCCGCGATCCGTTCGCGTGCAAGCCGGCCGTGGTCGCGGAGAACGACGACTACGTAGCGATTGCCTCTGAGTTTCGCTCGCTCGCGCATCTGCCCGATATCCGCAATGCGAAGGTCTTCGAACCCGCTCCCGAGGAGATGTACGTATGGAAAGCCTGAATTTCGACCTCGAGACGCAGACGGTCCGGGACCTGAACCAATACCTGCACGGCGACACCGCGGCGCTGGCGGGGCAGCGCATCGCCGTCACGTCGCCGAATGGGGCACACAACATCGCCGTGGGCGTAGATGCCGACCTGCATGTGACGATCAAGGGCCACGCGGGCTACTACGCCGGCGGGATGAACCAGCAGGCGACGATCGTGATCGAGGGGAGCGCCGGCACGGGCGTCGCCGAGAACATGATGAGCGGCAAGGTGCATGTGCGAGGCTTCGCCTCGAACGGCGCGGGCGCTTCTGCGCACGGCGGACTGCTCGTGATCGACGGCGACGCGGGTCTGCGCTGCGGAATCTCGCTCAAGGGCGGCGACATCGTGGTGGGCGGCTCCGTGGGCAGCTTCTCGGCCTTCATGGCACAGGCGGGCCGGATGGTGATATGCGGCGACGCGGGCGACGCGCTGGGCGATTCGCTCTATGAAGCGGTGCTCTACGTGCGCGGCGAAGTGAAATCGCTCGGGGCGGACGCGCAGTACGAACCGATGAGCGATGCCGATCTCGACGCAGTGCGCGTGTTGCTGGCGGCGGGCGGGCTGGATCACGATCCAGCGTCCTTCAAGCGAATCGCGTCGGCACGCACGCTCTATCACTGGAACGCCGACGCCAACCAGGAATATTGAACACACGCTCTCTGAGAAGGTTCCCAATGGATGCCAAACCCGTTCAATTCGTTCGTTTGCAGCACGAAGAGTCGCACGGCTACGACCGCAAGACGATCGACTATATCCACTCGGCGGCACAGCGAGGTCTCTATGAAATTCGCGGTCTGGGCGCGAAACGCCACGTGCCGCATTTCGACGACCTGCTGTTTCTCGGCGCCTCGCTGTCGCGCTATCCGCTCGAAGGGTACCGCGAAAAGTGCTCGACCCAGACCGTGCTGGGCACTCGCTTCGCGAAGAAACCTGTCGTGCTGGATATTCCGGTCACGATTGCGGGCATGAGCTTCGGCGCACTGTCCGCGAACGTCAAGGAGGCGCTAGGGCAGGCCGCGACGGCGATGGGCACGTCCACGACCACCGGCGACGGCGGCATGACCCAGGAGGAGCGCCGCGCTTCGAAGACGCTGGTCTATCAGTGCCTGCCGTCGCGCTACGGCTTCAATCCGGACGACGTGCGCCGTGCCGACGCGATCGAAATCGTGATTGGCCAGGGCGCAAAGCCGGGTGGTGGCGGGATGCTGCTCGGGCAGAAAGTCAATCCGCGCGTGGCGGCGATGCGTACCTTGCCAGCCGGCGTCGATCAGCGCTCGGCGAGCCGCCACCCGGACTGGACCGGTCCCGACGATCTGGCGATCAAGATCCAGGAACTGCGCGAAATTACTGACTGGAACACGCCCGTGTACGTGAAGGTCGGGGCAACCCGCACGTTCAACGACGTCAAGCTTGCGGTACATGCTGGCGCGGACGTGGTCGTGATCGACGGCATGCAGGGGGGCACCGCGGCCACGCAGACCTGCTTCATCGAGAACGTCGGGATTCCGACGCTGGCTGCGGTTCGCCAGGCGGTGGACGCCCTCGAAGAGCTGAACATGAAAGGGCAGGTGCAGCTGATCGTGTCGGGCGGCATACGGACCGGAGCCGACGTAGCCAAGGCGCTGGCGCTCGGTGCAGACGCCGTCGCGATCGGGCAGGGCATGCTGATGGCACTCGGCTGCAATAGCGACAGCTACTTCCAGAACGGCGCACTTCATTCGGCGGCTGCCGACTATGCAGCGCTTGGCACGTCGCCGGGCTTCTGCCACCACTGCCATACCGGCAAATGCCCCGTTGGCGTGACGACCCAGGACGCCGTTCTCGAGCAGCGCGTCCTGCCCGACGAAGGTTCGCGCCGTGTGCGCAACTACCTGAAGACGTTGAACATGGAGCTGACGACGATCGCGCGTGCCTGCGGGAAGCAGAACGTGCATCACCTCGAGCCCGAGGATCTGGTCGCCCTGACCGTGGAAGCCGCAGCGATGGCACGCGTGCCGCTCGCGGGCACTTCGTGGATTCCTGGCTGGAACAATTAAATTCAGTTGGCTGGAATTTTTGACTCTGGGAAATTTAAGCAAAGTCCGTTAAATCCCCAATCTTTCAGGAGCCCTACATGAGTACGCAAAGCACCACACAAGCAGCGCCGGCATCGTCAACCGGCCTGCGTGCCGGTACTTTAGGTTTTGCCGAGGTGATTGGCCAATCTATCGCAAACGTTTCGCCGACCTTTACTCCTTCGATCAATGTGACCGCGATCGCGGCGCTGGCGGGCGCGGGGACCTGGCTGATTTATGGACTTTCGACGCTCGGGCTGCTGCTGGTCAGCATGAGCATCATCGCGCTCTCGAGCCGGATTGCAACCGCTGGGTCATTTTTCATCTATATTTCGCGCGCACTCGGGCCGATGGCAGGGGGCATGGCCGGCTGGGGGTTGATCGCGGCGTATGTGGGCACCGCGATGGGGGTAGGTGCCGCAGGTGTGGTTTTCGTGCAGAATGCCTTCTCTTCCTGGGGCATCAATATCCCGTCGTGGGCGGTCTACACCGTTTTCATTGCTCTCGCCTGGTTCTTCTCCGCACGCGACGTGAAGCTTTCCTCGCGCCTCTCACTGGCGATCGAGGCAACGTCGGTGGTGATCGTGGGCGGCGTGCTGATCTACGTGCTCGCCCTGCATCCTGACCATATCATCGACCATACGCAATTGAGCCTGCAGGGCGTGAGCGGGAAGGGTATGGCGCAAGGCATGGTGCTCGGCATCTTCTCGTACGTGGGCTTCGAAAGTGCTGCCTCGCTCGGCCAGGAGACCCGGGACCCGCTGCGCATCATTCCGCGCGCCGTGGTCTGGAGCGTGATCCTGTCGGGCCTTTTCTTCATGTTCGTCGCCTATTCGATGACGATCGCCTACCACGACGACACAGCCAAGCTCGGCGCCGATTCGGCCGTGCTCAACACCTTGCTTGCGAGCGTTGGCGCCTCGCCGCTCGGCCCGGTGTTTTACCTGATCGCTTCGGTCAGCGCGTTCTCGTGTGTCCTTGCGTGCATCAACTCGTCCAGCCGCCTGCTGTACTCCATGGGGCGCTACCAGTTCGTGCACCGCTCGATGGGAATGATTCACCGCACGCATCAGACGCCGTATCTCGCTGTGGCGTTTTCCTCGATCGTGACGCTCGTTGTGTGCATCGCGATGCTTGGCGCCGGTCCGCTCAATACCTTCGGCTACACGAGTACGTTCGCCACCTTTGGCTTTCTGGTGACCTATTTTCTCGTCGCGGTTTCCGCGCCTCTCTATCTGAAGAAGATGGGCGTGCTCAAGCCGGTCAACGTGCTGTGGAGCGTGCTTGGCGCGCTGGCGATGGTCGGCGCAGTGATCGGCAGCGTGTATCCGGTGCCTGACTATCCGTATAACATACTGCCGTATCTGTTCGTGGCGTACATGCTGGTCGGCACGGTCTGGTTGCTCATGCTGAAGAAGCGTTCGCCCCAGGTGCTCGAGAAGATCGAACACGATCTGGAAACCAGCGACGTGATGACTCACGGCAAAAAGTAAATGACTGAACCGCGCTCCGTGGACCACCTTTCCGCACCGGCTGCGGACCGGAGGTCGGTCCATGCAGCCGGGACGGCCTTTGCAACTCGCGAAGCGGATTCTCAGGAAGTCGACCTGCAGTTGCGGCCCGAGCGCGGCGAATGCGCCGCGCTCGAGATCGGCTGCGTCTCCCGTCCCGCGCGTCTGCGTGGGCAAAATCGCGTCAACGAGGACTATTTCGGCGTGATGCTCGGCGACCTGGCCGCGCGCGCCGCGCGTGGCAGTGTGATCGCGCTGGCTGACGGAGTGAGCGGAAGCCAGGGTGGCCGGGTCGCGGCCGAGCTTTCAGTGCGTACCTTCATCGATGCGTATTACGGGCTACCCGAAACGCTCCAGCCCAGCGTGGCCGCTGCGCGTTCGCTACAGGCGCTGCACGGCTGGCTGCACCACATGGGCCGCGTCGATCCAAAGCTTAAACAGATGGCCGCGTCATTTGCGGCGCTGGTCATACGGCGCGCCACAGCGTATCTGGTCGCAGCCGGAGATGTGCGGCTCTATTTGCTGCGCGACGGGCAACTGGCACAAATCGGCGAAGACGACATTGTGCCGGTCGCTTTTGGTTCGTACGTGGCGCACGCCATTGGCATGAACCCGGCGCTCGTGACCCGCTTCGAAACGTTCGAACTGCGTGAGGATGATCGCCTGCTATTGTGCTCGGACGGTCTTTATCGTCATGTGCCAGTGCGTGAACTGCAGACGGTGCTCGCGACGCGCAATGGCGCGCTCGAAACTGCGCGCCGACTCGACGCGCTGGCACTGACGCGCGGTTCCCAGGACGACGTGACGAGCGCCGTGATTGACGTTGGCAGCCTGCCTTTGCTCGACGGCGGGTATCTGGAGCGAGTGGTCGGAATGCTGCCGATTCTCGCCGTGCCCGACGCCGGTGAGGTTATCGATGGATATCTGCTCAAGAGCGTGCTCAGCGATGGATTTTATTCGCGGATCTTCGCCGGCTACGATCTGGCCGATCCGGACACGCCACTGGCGCTCAAGTTTCCCAAACCGCGCGTCGAGCAAGACGAGAACATACGCCAGTCGATCGTGCGTGAGCGCTGGCTCGCAGGCAAGGTTGGCGACGCTGGCGTGCTCGCGCCGCTGCCCGTTGACGCCAATCGGCAAACCCGGCTTTATGTGGTAATGCCGCTCGGCGCGGGAGTCACGCTCGAAAAGCTCCTTTCGGCGCCCGAGCCCATAGGGCTGCCGCGCGCGATCGGAATCGCACGGCAATTGGGCCGCTCGATCGACGCGCTGAATCGACGCAATATCTTCCATCGCGATATCAAGCCCGAGAACGTGCTGGTGATGCAGGACGACAGGACGTGCCTGCTCGACCTGGGCTTTGGTTATATGCCCGGTATGGAGCTGCCGGGCTCAGCCTGCGCGCCTGGCTCGCCCGCGTACATGGCGCCTGAGTTGATGAGGGGTGCGCAAGGCGATGCGCGCTCGGAGGTATTTGCGTATGGCGTGACGCTGTACCGGCTATTCAGCGGCGGCAAACTGCCGTACGGCTTCAATGGTCGCGTGCCGCTCTACGAGTACCGGCTCGACGCGCCGCATTGGCTTGACCTCGTGCTGGAGAAAGCGCTGCAGTCCGATCCCGCACGCAGGTATCAGGACGTACTCGCGGTCTGCGCCGATCTCGAGCGCCTTTCGAGCGGCCAGGGTGCGATGGCTCCGGTTCGACGCAAGCCCTTGCTCGAGAGCGAACCAGTGCTGTTCTGGCAGGGGATCTCGATTCTATTGCTGGCGCTGCTGCTGTGGTCGCTGATACGGCGATGAGCTTTCGCGTTGACATGCTGGCACATTGAACCGCGAGACCGGGGCGCGGTGGGCTTTCGGATGGAAGGTTGCCTCGAAGTGCGATGTGCCACCCGTGTATCTGCGCGCACTTAGGCGCCGACTGAAGCGAAGTTTCCACGGAACTTGCGTTGCGCCTGCGTGCTAACCGTGTGTGTCGACCCACGCCTTTGCCCAGGCGATTCCCGCGTCCTGCGCTTCCTCCTCCGAATCGAACAGGTCGAGGACTCCGGAAGTGCAGATGAGCTTGTTCCCCTGGATGATGGTCCCGCCCCCCGCGTAGCGCTCTGGCGTCAGCAGCTCTGCCTGTTGCGCGATGGCATGACCCCACAAATCGTAGCCCTTGTAAGTCTCTCGTTCCATCTTTCTGGTGCCTGAAGGCGGGAGCCGTTGCTTATCTCGTTCTCATCTTAACTTCTCTCCTCGACGAGGGCATGCCGTCAGGCGCCGAAGCGGCAGCCTGCGCTTCCTGATCGCGGCCCGGCAAGGCTTTCGTCCTGTCGGCATTGTTTAAGCTCGATTTAAGTGACGCTACGTACTCTTCGAAAGAATCCTTGAGCGGACAACGACTCGAGGCATCCCTAGACGCAAAGAGGTTGAAATGGTGTACCTGATTACCGACCTGAAGATGGTCGAAAGCTACGGCCGCATCAAGGCTGACAGCGGCAAGGATGCGCTGGAAGCGTTTGCGCTCAGCGAGGGCTTCCCCAACCTGATGGAGTTTGCTTCGGCCCAGCCCACGTTCGTCAACGACTTGATGGCTGTTCAACTGCAATAAGGAATACTGACGTGGCCATGACTTTGGGGCAGGCCCTCGTGCACGCTGAGCAGCTGGAAGTCTCCGGAGTGATTTCCAGAACGGCGCAGGCGCTCATCCGGCTGAAACAGGAGTACCGTGACCTCGTCGGCGCGGAAAAATACGAGCAGATCATCGAGGAAGCGGGCCTGGCGCATCCGGACCCGCAGTGACCCTGGCGCCGCCGGTCGCTACTTTTGCGACTCGAGCATGTCCAGGTTGGCTTGCGCGGTCTCCTCGGGATGCATCGAGCAGTAAGCGTCGAAGAGGGTCGAGCATAGTTGCGCGAGTGCCGCGAGATTCACTGCCTGGCCCGCATGTTCGACTTCCCCGGCGTTGAGTATGTCGTCAACGACGGGGGCGAGACGGCGCAGTTGCCGGAAAGTCTCCGCATCGATTTCCATTGCACTTCTCGTGTTCAAGCGCCGGGGCGCACTCGACAAACTCTTACGGTAGCACTTCAACGACGCACCCGCAGAATGCGACTTCGGCAGAAGCTGAATACCCAACGCTGATACTACCCTTTGGGGCGATGTTGATGCGTTGCACAATGAAAATCGAATGTCCGTCCGATTTGGCCGCAACGTTTGCATCGACCTGAATGTAAGACCGCCCGATATGGCCCGATAACGGGCGCAAATTCGAATCCATGCACATTGCGTAGTTTATTGTGCAATGCACAGAAACAATGGCTTTTCAGCGGCCAACAAAGGGAATACCCTTAGAAAATTCCCTTATCGGAGGCTTGTGGTTGTGTCGACTCTTCTCGAGCAGGACGGGCTGGTAGCGACCTGGCGTCGGATGCACCCCAGCGCCGATTCCGGGGCGTGGGAATGCTGTGAACTCGATGGCCGCGGTGAAGTGGTGCCGCATCCTCAGCCCTCGGCACGGCGCCAGATTGTCCTCACCGACGTGTACTGCCAGATCGCCGAGCAGATCGGTCACGTGGCAGCGATGTCGGTTGCCGTGGCGACACCGTCATTTGGCATCCGCGTACCCGACGTCGTCTGGATGCCGCCTGAAAAGTGGGAAGGGTTTGACCGGGACGATCCTGTTCCGTTTGTGCCGGATCTGTGCGTCGAGGTGCTCCTCGACCGCAAGTATGCGCATGACATCGGCGCGCGGGTCAGGGCGTACCTCGAGGGCGGCGCCCAGGAGGTCATCGTTGTCGGCCAGCGCGGAGAGCTGCAGTTCTGCGGCGCCAATGGGCTGCGGCAAACTTCGCAGTTCGGCATCATGCTCACACTCGAGCGGATGTACTTCGAAGCGTTCGCTCCGTCTTCGCACTGATCATAAGATGAGCGTCGGCCGACGCTCGCGACTCCACCAGCAGTGCTGACTAATCCAGCGCGAAAGACTAATCCAGCGCGAAAGACTAATCCAGCGCGAAATCCGCCGGGGCCTCCGGCTCCCTGGCGTAGCGGAACACGTTCAAATCATCGTGCTCGATAGCGGGCTTCCTGCCTGAAATCAGGTCGGCGAGAAGCTGCGCCGAACCGCACGACATGGTCCACCCAAGCGTGCCATGGCCCGTGTTCAGGAAGAGGTTGGGCACGGCAGTGCGGCCGACAACGGGCGTGCCGTCCGGCGTCATCGGCCGCAGCCCGGTCCAGAACGTCGCCTTCGATGTGTCGCCGCCACCCGGGAACAGATCGTTCACGCACATTTCGAGTGTCTCGCGCCGAGCCTCGCGCAGGCGCTTGTCGAACCCCACGATCTCGGCCATGCCGCCCACGCGAATTCGTTTATCGAAGCGCGTGATGGCGATCTTGTAGGTCTCGTCGAGGACAGTCGAGACAGGGGCGCGTGCCTCGTCCAGGATCGGCGCCGTGATGGAATACCCCTTGAGCGGGTAGACCGGAATCTTGACGAGGCCAGACAGGAAACTCGTCGAATAGGAACCAAACGCGACAACGAACGCGTCGGCATGGATGAGCCTCGTTCCGTGACGGACGCCAACGACCTTGCAGTCTTCGACGACGAGCGTCTCGACGGTCGTGTTGTAGCGGAACGTCACGCCGGCCTCCTCGGCAAGAGCGGCGAGCCTGGTCGTGAACAGCTGGCAGTCGCCTGTCTCGTCGCCAGGCAAGCGAAGACCGCCGGTCAATTTTTGCGAGGTTGCGGCGAGGGCCGGCTCGACCCGCGAGAGTTCGCCTGCACTGAGCAACTCGTAGGGAACGTTCGCCTCTTTGAGGACGGCGATGTCCTTTGCCGCGCCGTCGAACTGCTGCTGTGTCCGGAAAACCTGCAGCGTCCCGCCGGTTCGTCCTTCGTACTGGATGCCCGTTTCCGCGCGGAGCGCCATCAGGCAATCGCGGCTGTATTGCGCGAGCCGCACCATGCGGTTCTTGTTGATGGCGTAGCGCTCCGCCGTGCAGTTCTGCAGCATCTGCCACATCCACTGCAGCTGGAACTGCTTGTCCGCGTCATCCGGGCGGATGGCGAGCGGGGCATGCTTCTGGAACATCCACTTAACGGCTTTGAGCGGAACACCAGGGGCCGCCCACGGCGCCGCGTATCCCGGAGAAATTTGCCCGGCGTTCGCGAAGCTCGTCTCGAGCGCAGGACCGTGCTCGCGGTCGATGACAGTGACTTCATGGCCGGCGCGCGCCAGATAGTACGCGCTCGTCACGCCGACGACCCCGCTGCCCAATACCAGAACTCGCATATCCGTCGTCTCCCCAGCCAGGCGGCCGCCAACATCTGATGAACGCTGCCGGTATTCGATCTGGCAGTCGATGAAGGAATGCTAGCGACATGCGAGCAGTTTTCAATAATGTTTAGCGGGTTATTTCTGGTTGAAATAGCCATGTCGCCTGGAGGAGGACGGAT
Organism: Paraburkholderia sp. BR10872; assembly: GCF_040965835.1. Classification (NCBI taxonomy): domain Bacteria; kingdom Pseudomonadati; phylum Pseudomonadota; class Betaproteobacteria; order Burkholderiales; family Burkholderiaceae; genus Paraburkholderia; species Paraburkholderia sp. BR10872. The sequence continues at coordinate 50,912 of NZ_JBFRCN010000037.1, read as the reverse complement.
GTTTTCAAACCGGCTTCCCGGCTGAAGGATTGTTTGCGAAATACGCGAACAGTATTGGAAGGAATCGGGATAAATTCATCGACGTGTGCATATATCGCTTCGGCCTTTTCGCCGTCGAAGCCGCCGGCCGCGATGCTGCAGGCCGGCGATGCCGATCTGGTTGCATTCGGTCGTCACTTCATTGCGAATCCCGATCTTCCGGAGCGGCTGCGTCGCAAGCTGTCGCTCAACCGGTACGACCGCCCCACGTTCTTTGGCGGCACACACGTCGGTTATACGGACTACCCGTTCTATCAGTCCGGGACGCAGGCAGTAGCCTGAGCAGGGCGGCCGCCCAATTGCGCGAATTCAGCGCGATATTGGGCTCGTTTCGGGCAATTGGTTCAGCGCGTCTACGCCTACACTGTCTTTCATGGAGCGAGACGTTGGCTCCATCCCAGGATTCCCCTCCTGCGGTCGAGTTGGACCATACCGTGTACCCGTTGCAGAACAGCAGTCCGGCAGTCGTAGTCGTATGTGGCAGAGTTGAGTGTCAATGTCGAAGCACCACGCTGTTGAATCAATGAGGAGTGCAGGGCAACTCGTTGTTGAAGTGCAGAGTACCGTGCAGTTGAAGAGCAGAGCATCGCGCAGTTGAATCACGCAGTTGAAGTACCGCTTCATCCAGGCAGTATGTGATTGCAAGTCCAGGCCGCTTACATCGGAACGGGTGTGAGCGGCCGCCGTTCGTCTGCCTGGGTCACGTGTACGAGTGCGTGTTCCCGGTCGAGCATTGATTCGCTCCGCCATTCGCGCTACCTTTACGTTTGTCCTGTTCGTCGAGTGCTGGTCAACGAGGGGAGAATCGTTTCGTGAAGAGAGCGTGGGTTTTCCCTTGCGTCGTCGCCTTGGGCGCGATCCTTGGCGGTTGCGGCAAGGAGAGTTCGCGAAACGTCACCGAGGCGTCGGGGGCATCCGCGAGCCAGGCGCCGGGTCAGCCCGCGCAGGGCGCAAGCGGCACACCTGCCGCATCAGGCGCGCAGGTTGCGGGCGCGCTGGGTACCGTCACCATGAAGCAGTTGCCGGGGGAAGCGACCGAGACACTGCGGCTGATCAAAGCGGGCGGCCCCTTTCCTTTTGCGGACGACGGCGTCCTGTTCCGTAACACGGCGCAATTACTGCCGCAGCATCCACGCGGCTACTACCACACATACACGGTGCGCACCCCGGGCATGACGGATCGTGGGCAGCGCCGGGTCGTATGTGGTGGACCGCGCAAGCAGACCAGCGACTGCTATTACACCGACGACTACTATGTCAGCTTCAAGCGCATTGCCGGGTAAAGGCGAATCCAGATTTTCGTCGTACCTGAGCGCATGCTCGGGCGCTAAATCAATAGCTCCAGGGTTTTGAACAAGGCGAGGTCTTCTTTCTTCGCCGAGCGCGCGTGCCGGCGTATCACCTGCAGCAAACAGTCGATGAAAGCAACGGCCGCGCGGCTCAGTGTGCTGTTGCGGCGCGTGACGATGCCCAGTTGTCGGGGTTCGAACGCTTCGCGCAACGCGAGCGAGCGCAGGCGGCCTCCGAACGGCGGCACGTGGCTCAGGATCGTCGGGCTCCACGTGCACATGTCTGCCTGCTCCACCATGGTTTGCAGCGTCGCTACCGACTGCGCGCGCACAATGCGGCGTTCGTCGATCTGCGCGCCGTGGCGCGTGAACAGATAGTCGACCAGATCGCGTTTGCCGTCCGGCGCGAAATTCAGCACCCAGTCTTCATCGAGCAGTTCGCGGATCGAGCGCGCCCGCACTTTCCGGTGTCCTTCCCGCACCATCACCGACGATTCGTAAGTGAGCACAGCCTCGGATGCGAACTCCTGCTCACTCGCGCCGGGCTGCAACTGGCCGACGGCGAAGTCCATGCTGCCGTCGCGCAGCAGCGGCTGGGCAACGGCCATCAATCCTTCGACCAGTTCCAGACGGATGTCGGGCATGCGCTCGCGAAACAGCCGTACGGCCTCGGCCAGAAAGGTCAGCGTAATCCACGGCGTGACGCCCACCGTGAGACTGCCTTCCACACGGCCTCTCAGTCGCTCGAGGTCGTTGTGTGCGTGTTCGAGTTGATTGAGCACGATGCGCGCGTGCGTGAGCAGCACCTTGCCGTGCTCGGTGAAGGTAATGCCTTCGGGCGCGCGGATCAGGAGCGGCAGGCGCTCGTTTGCCTCCAGTTCGCGCAGCGCGCGCGTGACTGCCGCCTGCGAGAGCCCGAGCGAACGGGCCGCGCCGCGAATACTGCCGGCGTCCGCGCTGGCGACCAGCGCTTCCAGTTGGTGCAGTTTCATGTCAGCGTGCGCGGCGAGAGAGGTGGGGTGACAACGGTGGGTTGTCATCATAACAAAACGCTGGCTGTTCCCCGGAATTTGCGCTGCATACGATTCGCTCCACGATGCACGAATGGACTGAGGAGGCGAATTGAGCAGACAGTGGGTTTTGCCCGAGGTGGCGGCTATCGAAGCCGACATGATTGCGCTGCGCCGCCGGTTGCATGCGCAGCCCGAACTGGGCTTCGAAGAACATGTGACGAGCGCGCTTGTCGCCGAAAAGCTCGAAGCATGGGGCTATCGCGTGACGCGGGGCGTGGGCGGCACGGGCGTGGTCGGCACGTTCGAGCGCGGCAGGGGGTTCAGGCTTGGGCTGCGCGCCGACATGGATGCGCTGCCCATACGCGAGGCGACGGGCCTTCCCTACGCCAGCGGCAACGAAGGCGTGATGCATGCCTGCGGCCATGACGGCCACACGGCGATACTGCTGGCAGCCGCTCGATGCCTCGCGCAAACCGCACAGTGGCGCGGCACGTTGCACCTGATTTTTCAGCCGGCCGAAGAAGGCCTGGGCGGCGCGCGCAAGATGATCGAGGACGGCCTCTTCGAGCGCTTTCCCTGCGACGCCGTGTTCGCGATGCATAACGTGCCTGGCTTCCCGGCAGGACGAATCGGCTTTCAGAGCGGCGCATTCATGGCCAGTGCGGACGAGGTGACGATCCGCGTGATCGGCCGCGGCGGTCATGCGGCCGCGCCGCAGCAGACGATCGACCCCGTCGTGGTCGGCGCCTCGATCGTCATGGCGCTGCAAAGCGTGGTGGCGCGCAACGTGGCGCCGCACGATCAGGCCGTCGTCAGCGTCGGCGCGCTGCACGCTGGGAGCGCCTCGAACGTCATTGCATCGCACGCCGATCTGCACCTGAGCGTGCGTGCGCTTTCGGCGCCGGTGCGCGAACTGCTCGAGCGCCGCATCCGTGAAGTGGCGCACGGGCAGGCCGCGAGTTACGGCGCCCGCGTGGAGATCGACTACCGCCATGACTACCCGGTGCTCGTCAACCATAGCGACGAGACCGAGGTGGCGCGCCGCGTCGCGCTCGAATGGGGCGGCCCGGAGATGCTGCTCGACGGCCTGCGCCCGCTCATGGCGAGCGAGGACTTCGCGTACATGCTGGAGCGCTGCCCCGGCAGCTACCTCTCGATCGGCAATGGTGACGGCGAGCAGCACTGCTCGCTTCACAACCCCGGCTACGACTTCAACGACGCGAGCCTTGCCATTGGCGCGAGCTACTGGGTCAAGCTCGCAGAACACATTCTGCAATAGCACCACAGAAATTGCAGAAACCACCGAAGCAACTGAAACAACCGAAACGACACGAAGGAGACGGGCAAATGAAGCAATGGACGATGGCGCTTTCACTGGCGCTCGCTGCGGCGGCAACGGCGGGACAGGCGCACGCGGTGGACCTGAAGGGCCGGGAGATCCGGCTCGCGGTCGATCCCACTTACCCGCCGCTCGAATACAAAACGCCGGACGGCAAGCTGACGGGCTTCGGCGTGGACATTGCCAATGCGTTGTGCGCGCAACTGAACGCGCATTGCGTATGGGTGGAAACGAGCTTCGACGGCATGATTCCAGGCCTCATCGCGCGCAAGTTCGATGTCATCTCTTCGTCGATGACGATCACGCCCAAGCGCGCGGAGCAGATCGCCTTCACGAACAAGATCTCGAATGCGCCCGCGCGGCTCGTCGTGCGCCGCGGCTCGCCGCTCCTGCCCGATGCAGCTTCGCTCAAGGGCAAGCGCGTGGGCGTGGAGCAGGGCACGAGTCAGGAAGACTACGCGCGCGCGAAGTGGCAGCCCGCGGGCGTGGAGATCGTCCCCTATCAAAACCAGGACCAGGTCTATACCGATTTGACGTCGGGCCGCCTGGATGCCGCGTTTCAGGCGTCGATCGCCGCAAGCGACGGCTTTCTGAAGCGCCCTGAAGGCAAGGACTTCACGTTCGCGGGCCAGGCCATCGACGACCCGAAATTCTTTGGTCAGGGCGACGGTCTCGGCCTGCGCAAGCAGGACACCGAACTGCGCGAAGCCTTCAACGGCGCGCTCGCCGACATTCTCGCAAACGGCACTTACGCGCGTATCAACAAGAAGTACTTCGACTTCGATATTTACGGCGCGAAATAACTCTGGACAGGTCGTGCAATTGACCAGGGCGGGCGCAAGGCATGCGATCCGCCTGGTGAGGATAAGCGGGCTACGTATTCGCCTGATAGTAAGTATGACTTATAAAAACGGAAGACATATGAGCAAGAGGAAGATCGTTTGTGTCATGGCGCTGTGCGGTGCGGTGGCGCCAGCCTTTGCGCAAAGCAGCGTGACCCTGTACGGTTTGATCGATGAGGGCATTGACTATACGAACAACGTCGGCGGTCACGCCGTCTACGAAATGACGAGCGGCTACGCCCAAGGCAGCCGCTGGGGTCTGAAGGGCACTGAAGACCTGGGCGGCGGCAACAGCGCGGTCTTTCAGATCGAAAGCGGCTTCAATGCGAGCAACGGGACGCTGGCACAAGGCGGCCGAGCCTTCGGACGCCAGGCGTACGTTGGTCTCGCCAATGAACGCTACGGCACGCTCACGTTCGGGCGTCAGTACGACGCCGTGGTGGACTATCTCGCGCAGACGACGGCGAACGGCAACTGGGGCGGCTACCTGTTTTCGCACCCCTACGACAACGACAATACCGACAATACCTTTCGCCTGAACAACACCATCAAATACGCGAGTCCGACGTTCGGCGGCTTCTCGTTCGGCGGCACGTATAGCTTCAGCAACGACACGAACTTCGCGAACAACCGCGCGGTGAGCGTGGGGGCGCAATACACGGTGGGCGACTGGGTCATCGCCGCGGCCTACCTGAACGCCAGCAACCCTGCGCTGACCTCGGGCGGCGCGATTGCGGGCGCGAGCAGTACGAACGGCGCGGACGGCAATTTCGCTTCGTCGCGTCTGCAGATTTTCGGCGCTGGCGTGAGCTACACAGCTGGCTCGGCAACGGTCGGCTTCGCGTACACCAATACGTACATCGGCCAGCCTGTGGCGAACGTCGGGTATCTCACCGGTGACGAGACGATCCAGCCGGTGACGGGGCCGCTCGCCGGCGGCCGGGTGACGTCGCTCAGGTATCAGAACTTCGAGGTGAACGGCAAGTATCAGCTTACGCCGGCTTTCTACGTCGGAGCGGACTATGTCTACACGCTCGTACACTACGACGCGACGACAGGCAGCGTGAAGCCATCGATCCACTCCGTGGGCGTGATGGCCGACTACAACCTCTCGAAACGCACGGACGTGTATCTGCAGGGCGCATTCCAGCTCGTGGCGGGCGACAAGACCGGCTCGTCGCTCGACAAGGCTTATGTGCCCGGTGCACAGGATCTCTCGTCCACTTCCCGCCAGGTCGTGGTGCGTGCCGCCATTCGTCACAGCTTCTGACGTCGTAGCCTGCACGCGGCGCTCTGCACGGTCTGAGCGCCGCCCATGGAGATTTTATGAAAGACTCAGGTTTCGAAAATTAATCGGATAACTAAGTATTGTGGCGCGACGGCGAATACCGCATCGCGGGAACGAAACCGAATCGCCCCCGTTTTTTTCTCCAGCATTTTTGGGCCGTTCCCTTTAAAATTGCCTGATCCTGCAGTACCGGAGCACTACCATGGAACGAAAGAAAGCTGAACACATCCTGCTCGAAGCCGACGAGATCGCCGGCCTGGTTCTCAACGGCTTCGACATGACGATGGAAACCGACGCCGGGCGTGCGCTCTACGACCGCGCGTTTAACGCCTATATCAACAACGAAATCGGCGACTTGCCCGTTGGGGATCTGTACGACGCCTTGAACGGCTCGCCCGAAGCCTTTACCACAACCACGCCGCATTGAGCCGGCACCCCGCCGGATAACCACGAAGAGCCACGCTGCGAAAGCGCAAGAAATCGCAGCATGGCCTCATCTCGTCGTTACCCGTTCACTTCACATCGAACGAGTAATGTCCGGTCGTGCGATGCCCATCGGCGGCAACCGCGACCCACACCACCGAATACTTGCCGGGCGTCAGCGCGTTCAGCGCAACCGACATGCGCTTGCTGTTGCCCGCATCGACCTTGGCCTTCTCGCGAATGACGGATTTGCCCTGCGCGTCGGTCACGTCGATGGAGCTGAACGCGGGCTCGAGCCCATCGTCGAAGTCGATCACGACCGCGTTGAGCGTGGCCGGCGCGGTCGATCCCGCGGGCGGTTCCTGATGCTTCGGATAGGCGTGCGCCCATGCGAGGTGGGCGGCGAGCAGCGCGATCGAGGCAACAGCCGTGCGCAAAGTAGCGAGTTTCATGGGGATATTCCTGTGTGAATGTGCTGGCTTACTGGAACAGCGGCTTGCCGATCGTGCGCGGCGCGACATCGTCGAAGAAAATGTGCACCTGCGCGAGGATGCCGACGTGCGAGCCGCTCGCCCGGTTGATCGGGATCTGCGCTTCGATGCCGAGCTGGCCGTAACGGTTCATCCAGATGAAGCCGGGGTTGACGGTCCCGGTCGTTTGTCCCTGGCTGCGCGAGAGGGGCACTTCGACCAGCGGGATGAGGTTGGAAAACGGCTGCGGCAAGCCGAGGTCGTGCACGTGCTGCTGCAGGTAGGGCAGGCTGTACTGGAACGTGAAGCCATAGTCGAACGAGTTCGGTTGCCCGCCTCCGGTCGTGAACGACGGTCCCGCTTCTCCGGTGATGGCGATGGGCCGCAGCCAGGCGAGCGAGTCGGGCAGATCGCCCATGCCCTTGCCGGCGAAGACCGTGGGCGAGATCGTCGAGAAGTTGTTGGCGATCGCCCGGCTGCCGGTGCCGCCGAGTTCGGCGTTCACGCCGACCGAGGTCATGAATTCATGCGCATCGTTCACGTAGAGCAGGTACTTGAGCCCCACGCCGAAGTTGTCGAAGCCGCGCGCCGTGGGGTTGTTCTGCATGACGTAGCCGCCGTCCACCGAGAACGCGAGCCGCGGCGTGATGAGCTTGTCGTACTCGAAGCGGAAGGTGTTGATGCTCTGGTCGCCGGCGTCAGCCGGCACGCGCTGGTGCCCGAATTCGAGGTTGGCTTCGTCGCCTACGCCCGGGTCGTCGACGGAGAGCGTGGAGGGGAAAACGCGGTCGCCCGCGATGGCGTGTGCATGGGCCACGCACGGTCCGAGCAGCAGCGCGCAGCCGACGAGTCGACCGAGTGTGCGAAGGTCGGAAAGAACGCCCGGCGCCATGCGGCTGGAAGGCGATTGGTCAGACATGAGTTGTCCTGTCGAGGAGCGAGGCACGCGCGCGAGCTTCGGCGGCGCGCGGGCAGACCCGGCGACACGCTGGGCGCGTCGGCCGGGATTGGCATGGTCGAGCCAGTCAGGACAGGGGTGGGGCGCGTGCGTGGATGCGGCCCGCGGGCGCGACGAGGCGAACGCTTTCGAACTGCGCCGCGATGCGCGCTTGCACGAGCCGGCCGACGACGAATAGCGCCACAGGTACGCCGGACACGACGGGCAGGTGCGCGAAGAAGCTGCAATAGCCGCAGTCCTGCATGTCGCCCGACGTTGCGTGCGTGCCCGCTGTGCCGCTCGCGCCGTGAACGTGATGCTCCATCGAAGGCATGCCGCAGGGCGCGCGTTCCACCGTGCCGGGCGCCATCTGCATGGCCTGGGCGGCAAGCAGATGCGAAACCACGGGCGCGAGCGTCGCCATGAGGAGCGCAAGCGTCCCCAGTAGACTGCCCAGCCTGAGATGGAATCGGCGCACGGCGTGAAGTGGCGGAAATAGTGCGGCGATTATGCCACGCGAGCCGCCATCCCCGCCGCGCGGCTTACGGCAGCGCCGCCCGTCAAGGCGTCGCGGCCGCGATCGAGCCCGCGTGAAGCCGGCACGAAAGTGCCTTGAAGCGATCAGCCGCGCAGGCCGACTGTGTGACGCAATTCCTGGTAGCTGCGCAAGCCCGCGACGCCCAGTTCGCGACCGATCCCGCTCAGGCCGAAGCCGCCCCAGCACACTTGCGGGAAGATCAGTTGCGGGGTGTTCACCCAGACGAGCCCGGCGCGCAACTGCGCCTTGTAGCGTCGCGCGGCCTTTTCGTCGCGCGTCACGACCGTGGCGACCAGTCCGTAACGTGTATCGTTGGCGAGGGCGATTGCTTCGTCATCCGAACGGAAAGACTTCACGCACGCGACCGGTCCGAAAATTTCGTCGGTCCACAGCACGTTGTCCGCCGCGGGTTCCGCGATGACGACGGGCGCCATGAAGAAGCCATCGGCGCAGGCGGGATCGAGTTTCCCCGCGAGCGCAATCTGTGCGCCCGCTTCGACGCCTTGCGCCACGAGGGCGGCCACGCGCGCGTGTTGGGCCGCGCTGATGAGCGGTCCCATTGCCGCGTCCGCACCTTGAGGCGGCGCGACCACGACGGCTCGCACCGCGGTCTCGAACGCGGCCATGAACTTGCGATACACGTTGTCGTGCACGAGGATACGCGCGGTGGCCGAGCACATCTGTCCGGCGTTGGTTAACGCGCCGCCTACCGCGAGCGAGACGGCCTGCGCCACGTCGGCGTCTTCGCGCACGATCAGCGCGGATTTGCCGCCCAGTTCGAGCGTGAGGCGCTTCATGTCCTGCGCGGCGGCCTGCATGACCTTGCGGCCCGAAGCCGTGCTGCCGGTGAACGAGATCTTGTCGACGAGCGGATGCGTCGTCAGCCACGCGCCGACGTCGCCGCCGCCGTTGACCACGTTCACGACACCATCGGGCACGCCCGCTTCGCTCACGATTGCGGCGAGCATGTGCTCGGTGGGCGAGGTGAGTTCCGAAGGCTTGATGACGACCGTGCAGCCCGCGGCCAGCGCGGGTGCGAGTTTCCACGCCGTCGTGACCATCGGGAAATTCCACGGCACGATCAGCGCCGCGACGCCGACCGGTTCGTGCACGCGTTCGGCCAGCAGCGCATCGTCCGGCACCGCGACCGGTTCGGCGGCGAACGCCGAGGCGTCATCGCAGAGGCTGGCGTAGTAGTTGAACGTCGCGACGGCGTCGCTCACGTCGAGGTCTGCTTCGAACGGCGGCTTGCCGCTCACCTGCATCTGCATGGCAGCGAGGCGTGCGCGGTCGGCTTCCACCAGTTCGGCGATCTTGCGCAGCAGCTTGCCGCGCGCGGCCGGTGTGGTGTGCCGCCACGCGATGAGCGCATCGTGTGCGGCGTGCACGGCCCGATCGACCATCGCGGCCGTCGCGTGCTCCTGCCAGCCGATCGTTTCGCCCGTGGCCGCATTGCAGATGCGCGAGCACACTTCGCTGTCCGCGGCGCAAAAGGTTTCGCCCGCAATCACTGCGGCGGGCAGCACGAAGGCTTTGCCGTCGATCCGACGTTCGGTATTCGTAGCCATGAGGTGTCTCCTCGCGCCCTAGCGGTAAGCCACGCCGGGCATGATGCAAAGCATTTCGAAGGCGAGATTCGCGCCCACGAGCGCGGTCGTGCCGGCCTGGTCGTACGGCGGCGAGACTTCGACGAGATCGGCGCCCACTACGTTGAGCCCCTTCATGCCGCGCACGATTTCGAGGCCCTGGTGCACGGTGAGGCCGCCGATTTCGGGCGTGCCGGTGCCGGGTGCGAAGGCGGGATCGAGCCCGTCGATATCGAAGCTCAGGTACACGGGCGTGTCGCCCACACGCTCGCGCACCTCTTCCATGAGCGGTGCGAGCGAGCGGTTCCAGCAGGCTTCGGCTTGCACGACGGTGAAACCCTGCTTGCGGCACCAGTCGAAGTCTTCTGCGTGATAGCCGGTGCCGCGCAGGCCGATTTGCGTGACCTTGTCGCATTGCAGGAGGCCATCTTCGACGGCGCGGCGAAACGGCGTGCCGTGCGCGATCTTTTCACCGAACATGGTGTCGTTCACGTCGGCGTGAGCGTCGATGTGGACGACGGCGACCTTGCCGTATTTCTTGTGCAGCGCGCGCAGGATCGGCCACGCGATCGTGTGGTCGCCGCCAAGCGTGATCGGGCGGCAGCCCGTCTCGACGATGCGGTCGTAGGCCGCTTCGATCAGACGAATCGAATCCTTCAGGTCATACGGATTCGTTGCGACGTCACCGATATCGGCCACCTGCAGCGAATCGAACGGCGCCGCGCGCGTGGCCATGTTGTACGGGCGCAGCAACACCGATTCCGAGCGGATCTGGCGCGGCCCGAAGCGCGTGCCGGAGCGATTCGAGGTGCCGATATCGAGCGGCACGCCCACGAAGCAGACGTCGAGGCCCTCGGTGGTCTCGGCCTGCGGCAGGCGCATCATCGTGGCGATGCCGCCGAATCGCGGCATCTCGTTGCCGCCCTGCGGCTGGTTGAACTGGCGTTCCATCTGGTGTGTCTCCGATCGTTAGAGTCAAATCGATCGGGCGATGGTAGGGGAGATCCCGCGCGGCCAAATATTGAAGTTGAGATGTTTACATCGATGGAAATCGATGTATGCGGGTCCTTAACAGGCCGACCAGCCTGACTAAACCGCGGCGTGGCCCCAGGCGATCAGTTCGCGCTTGGTGCGCACGCCCAGTTTCGCGAAGGCGCGCTTCACGTACGACTCGGCGGTGGCCACCTGCACGCCCAGGATCTGCGCGGCTTCGGGCACGGTCTTGCCGGTGATGAGGTGCGCACAGGTTTCGTATTCGCGCTTGGACAGGCGCACGTTGTCGGCCGCAAGGCGTGCGTCGAACTGCGCGAGCGGATGCATGAACGGAGCCGCATGGGCGATGCGCCGGGCCGCGCTCGTGGAGGCGTGCAACTCGAGCAGTGGAAACAGAAACTCGCTCACGCTGCGAAAACGGTTCATTTCCATGAGCGTAAACGGCGGTTCGCGCAGCCCGCGTTCGAGCGCGATGGAGTCCTGCGCGTGGCGGGTGCCGCGAGCGAGCACGCATTCGTGGGCAATGCGCGCCTCGTCGAAGAGCCGCTGGCGGAATTCGCCCGGCGGCATCGCGCCGATGTCGCGCACCACCAGCATCGTGCCGAGCTTGCCGCGAATGCCCGCGAAGAGCGGATCGCTTTCGTAGAAGCGGTCGTAGTAGAGCGTCATCACGTCCGAGATCGCGCCCGAATCCATTCCGACCCCGCCACTGCCGATCCATTCGCAGCGATAGCCCGTGGGCATCGTGTTGTCCGCGCGCGAACGTTCGATATGCACGACATTGACCGGCACGACCTCGTTGAGCAGCAGCGTGAGACGCGGCACGAAATCGGGCGTGCCGACGGCCTCGATCACGTTGCCGAGGGTCTTGAACGAGAGCGGAAAGTTCGGTTGATCGCGGTTCAGCGGGGGGACGTTGAGCAGCACGGCACGCCCATTCATAATGGCTGATTGATTATAGCCGAACGCTATTGGCCGCCCAAATGCCCAATCACGCAGCAAAACACCGCTTGCCCCCCCTGAGGGGGGGCATACCGCAACCGCGCGAGTCGGTAACTTTGGCGTCACTCAATCAACTGGAAGCGACGCAAATGAGCAAACTGATTCAGGACATCGTGCCGCTGGGCGCTGGCATCGGCGAATTCACCAAACTGGAATACGGCATGGACGAAAGCGACTGGCGCGCCACGGTCGGCAAGAACAATCACTACGTGATCGGCTGGTGGGAAGGCAAGGTCGGCGCGGTGGACTTCCCGGCCACGACCGCCGACGAAGCGGTATGGCTCGTGGAAGGCAAGATCGCCCTGACCGACGCGAACGGCTCCCGCAAGGAATTTGCGGCCGGCCAGGGCTATCTGCTGCCCGCCGGCTTTGCAGGCCGCTGGGAAACCCTCGAAGACGCGAAGAAGTTCTACGTCGTGCTCGAACAGGCCTAAGGACCATGGCGAGCCGCCTTCAACGGGAGGCGGTTCTGTTTCTCTCGTTCCGCGCAGTGAAGCGAATCATGAGTACCCCTGCAGAAGTTGAAGTCGAATCGCGCCCGGGCGCCACGCTCAGCGTGCAAGAGGCACTTTCGCGCACACGGTTCTTTCCGTACTGGCTCGACAACCCCGCCGAGCCGCCGACCGAGCCCAGGCTCACCGCCAACGTCGAGGCCGACCTGCTGATCGTCGGCGGCGGTTTCACGGGGCTATGGGCCGCCGTGCAGGCCAGGGAGCAGATGCCGCATCTGAACGTCGTGCTGATCGAGGCGGGTAAGGTCGCGCACGGCGCGTCGGGCCGCGCGGGCGGCATCATCTCGACTTCGGTGATGCATGGACTGCCCAATGCCGTACGGGTATTCCCCAACGATATTGCGCAGCTCGAAGAATTCGGTCATCACAACCTCGATGGCTTCGAGCAGACGCTCAAGCGCTACAACATCGACGCCGACATCGAATGGAACGGCGAAATGACGGTGGCGGTCGATCCGGAGCATATCGAGCACTTGCGCGGCGACTACGAACTGCACAAGCGCTACGGGCACGATGTCGTTCTGCTCGACAGCAAAGCGACGCGCGAGCAACTCGATTCGCCGTTGTTCGCCGGCGCGCTGTGGTCGCGCAATCGCAGCGGCATCGTGCATCCGGCCAAGCTCGCGTGGGGCCTCAAACGCGCGGCGCTTTCGCTCGGCGTGAAGCTCTACGAGCACACGCCGCTCATCGATGTCATCGACGAAGGCCAAACTGTTTACGTGAAGACGCCCGAAGGCAGCGTGCGCGCGCCGCGCGTGGTGTTCGGCAGCGGTACGGCGAAGGTCGGCATTCCCGATATCAACCGGCGCGTGCTGCAGGTGCGCGACCACGTGCTCGCCACCGAACCGCTCACCGAAGAACAGCTCGCGCGTATCGGCTGGAAGCATCGCCAGGGCATTTACGACACGCGCACGCAGCTCAATTACTTCCGCCTCACGAAGAACAACAACATCATCTTCGGCGGGCTCGTGAGCTATCACTTCGACGGCGATCCGAATCCCGCGCAGGACCAGAAGGCCGAGACCTACTATCGGCTCGCGCAGGCGTTCTACCGCACCTTCCCGCAGCTTGCCGACGTGCGCTTCTCGCATGCATGGGGCGGCCCGATCGACTACTGCTCGCGCGGCTCCGTATTCGCGAAGCGCTATCTGAACGACAAAGCTGTTTTCGTGGCGGGTTACACGGGCTTTGGCGTGGCGGCGAGCCGCTTCGGCGCCTTCATGGGCCTGAATATCCTGTTCGACCGTAACAGCCCCGAGCGCGCGCTCGATATCGCCAACCAGAGCCCGACCTATATCCCGCCGGAGCCGGTGCGCTGGCTGGCCGCCAAGGTCACGTTCCATGCGTTCGACGGCGCCGACGCCGAAGGCGGCTGGAAGCGCGCATGGATCAAGGGTATCAAGGCGATGGGCTTTCCGATGTGAGGGACTAGCGGCATGTTCTCCAATACCTCCGATCTCGACCTGCGGCTCATCCGCGTGTTTCTCGCCGTGGTGGACGCGCGCGGTATCACGGCAGCCGAAGCGACGCTAGGCGTGCGGCAGTCCACCATCAGCACGCAGCTCTCGGCGCTCGAGGCGCGCGTGGGCTTCAAGCTCTGCGAGCGCGGACGCGGCGGCTTTCGTCTCACGTCGAAGGGCGAACGTTTCGTGCCCTCGGCGCGCGCGCTCGTTGCGGCCACCACCGAGTTCGTCGCGCGGGTGCGCGATATCGACCGAAAACTCGTCGGCACGCTCGGCATCGGCCTGATTGGCCAGGCTTCGCACGTCGAGAACGCGCGGCTCGCGGAAGCGATAGGCGCATTCCGCAAACGCGATCAGGCCGTGCGCTTCACGATGAAGGTCGCGGCGCCGCAGGAACTCGAAGAAAGCCTCGTCAACAACCACCTCGACATTGCGATCGGCTACTTCTGGCATCGCGTGGCGGGCCTCGACTACACCGAGCTGTTCAGCGAGCGCCAGGTGCTGTGCTGCGGGCGCGGGCACGCGCTGTTCCATCATGCGCCGCACGTCAGTGTCGATGATCTGCGCGAGCACGACTGGGTCTGGCGCAGCTATCCGATCCCGGAGGAGCTTGCCGGTATCGGCGACCGGCAGGTGACGGCGATTGCCGACAGCATCGACGCCGCCACGGTCCTGATCCTCTCGGGCAGCCATATCGGCTATCTGCCTGCGCATCACGCCGAGCCGTTCGAGCAGCGCGGCCTCATCCGGGCGCTCGGACGCACCACGTTCGGCTTCGACGTGCCGATGCATCTGGCCGTCAAGCGCAGCGCGGCGGAAAAGCCCATCGTGCGCGCGTTCTGCGACGATCTGCTGGGCGTCTACGGGCAGCATGCCGCCGCGCCCGAAGCGCTGGTTGAATGAAAGAAGCGCTGCGCGCCATACATTGGCTGCGCAAGATGTAAACGTATGGAATGCAGAATAATTAGCCCGCTGCGATCGATTAAAGTGGGCGAGAGACGTTGATAGTGCGTTGGCCGGTTGTTGCAAAAGCAGCCAGATCAGCGCGGCAAGGAGTGAGACAATGAGCAATAACAGCATTACCCAGATCGAAACCTTCGGTTTCGAACGCATTCCCGATGCATCGCGCTACGCGCGGCCCATCGATCTTTTCCGGCTGCTGTTCGGCGGCTGCAATACCTTCTCCACCTCGGTGCTGGGCAGCTTTCCGGTGCTGGTCGGCCTCTCGTTCAAGGCGGGCGTGTGGTCCCTCGTGCTCGGCGTGCTCGCCGGCACCTGCATTCTCGCGCCCATGAGCCTGTTCGGTCCGCGCAACGGCACGAGCGATCCCGTTTCGTCGGGGGCGCACTTCGGCATCCATGGGCGGATCGTGGGCTCGTTCCTCGCGCTGCTCACATCGATCGCGTTCTTCGCGCTCGCCGTGTGGAGTTCGGGCGATGCACTCGTGGGCGGCGCGCACGACATGGTCGGCGTGCCGGTCAACGCCTGGACACTCAGCTCGGCTTACATGGTGTTCGCCGTGCTCGTGGTGGTGGTGTGCATCTACGGCTTTCGCTTCATGCTGTGGGTGAACAAGTTCGCCGTATGGGCGGCGAGCCTCATGTTCGTGGTGGGCGCCTTCGCGTTCGCGGGCGCATTCGATCCCAACTACGCCGGCACGCTGCATGAGGGCGGCGCGGGCTTCTGGGTGGCCTTCGTGAGCGCCGTGCTCGTCGCATTGAGCAACCCGGTGTCGTTCGCCTCGACGCTCGGCGACTGGGCGCGCTACATTCCGCAGCACACACCGCGCCACCGCGTGATGGGCGCCGTATTCGCCGCGCAGATCGCCACTTTCGTGCCATTCTTCTTCGGCCTCGTCACGGCTACGCTCATCGCTACGAAGGCGCCGAGCTTTATTGCCTCGAACGACTATGTCGGCGGACTGCTGGCCGTGTCGCCGCGCTGGTTCCTGCTGCCTACGTGCCTCATTGCGATCATCGGCGGCATGTCCACGGGCACGACCGCGCTCTATGGCACCGGCCTCGACATGTCGAGCATGTTTCCGAGACTCCTGAATCGCGTGCGTGCGACCATGCTGATCGGCACGCTGGCCATCGGCTTCATCTTCGTCGGCCGCTTCGCGTTCAATCTCGTGGAAAGCGTCTCGACGTTCTCCACGCTCATCTGCACGTTCAGCTGCCCGTGGATGGCGATCATGGTGATCGGGTTCATTACGCGCCGCGGCCACTATCTCAACGATGACCTCCAGGTCTTCAATCGCGGCGGCCGTGGCGGCCACTACTGGTTCACGCACGGCTGGAATCTGCGCGCGATGGGTGCCTGGCTGCCGGCGGCGTTCTTCGGTCTTTCGTTCGTGAATCTGCCGGGGCAATTCGTCGGTCCGCTTGGCTCGCTGGCGGGTGGACTCGATCTGAGCGTGCCGGTTTCGCTGGCGGTGGGCGGCATGATCTACGTCGTACTGCTGACGATCTTCCCCGAGCCGGATGCCGTGTACGGCCGGGAAGGGCGCCGCTTCGTGCGCGGCGGCGCGCGCGGGCAAACCGCTGGCGCGGTGCGTGAACTGCAACGCAGCCCGGAGTACGCCGAGTAAGTCGGCAAGCACCAGGTCGCTTCGCCGGGAGCCGTTGCGCAGAGAGCGGGTAAGATCACGGCTTTGCGCAGCGCGTAAGGAGGCGATCTTGCTTCGTTCACTCGTAAGGGGCGGTGCCGGTGCCCTGCTCTTCGCCATCGCCATAAGCGGTCCCGGCTTTGCCGCCGAACCTGCCACCGGCAGCGACGCTCAAATACGCGAAGCCGCGCTCGCCTTCATGCGCGAGAACGGTATCCCCGGTCTCGCGATCGGGGTCGCCGTGAACGGCACGGAGCGCTTCTACAACTTCGGCGTCGCATCGAAGGAAACGGGCGAGCCGGTCACGAACGAAACGCTGTTCGAACTCGGCTCGATGAGCAAGACGTTCGCCGCCACCCTGGCCGGGTGGGCGCAGGTGAACGGCAAGCTCTCGCTCGATGCGCCGGTGAGCACCTATGTACCCGAGATGCGCGGCACGCCATTCGGCGGGCTCACGCTCGTCAATCTCGGTACGCACACGGGCGGCGGCTTCCCGCTGCAGGTGCCCGATGAAGTCACGAACGACGCGCAGCTGACAGCTTGGCTCAAGGCATGGCGGCCGCGTTATCCGGCTGGCACGCAGCGCACCTACGCGAACCCGAGCATCGGCATGTTCGCGCGCATCGCGGCGCAGCAGCTCGGCATGAGCTACCCGGATGCGGTGGAGACACTGCTCTTTCCGAAGCTCGGGCTCACGCACACGTTCATCCGCGTGCCGGCCGCGGAGCGCGCGGCCTATGCGCAGGGCTACAACAGCAAGAACGCGCCGGTGCGTCTGCATCCCGGCGTGCTAGCCGACGAAGCCTACGGCGTGAAATCGGATACGCGAGACATGCTGCGCTTTCTCGAAGCGAACCTGGGCCAGGTCGAAGTGGAACCGGAGATGCAGCGCGCGCTGGAGGCCACGCATGTGGGCTATTTCCGCACGGGGCCGTTCGTTCAGGACCTCGTATGGGAGCAGTACGCGCAGCCGGTGGGCCTGAACGATCTCGTGAAAGGCAACGCGAACGTGATGGTGCTGGAGGACAACCCGGCCACGGCGTTGATTCCGCCGCTGCCGCCGCAGCCCGACGTGTTGCTCGACAAGACGGGCGCGACCAATGGTTTTGGCGGCTATCTGGCGTTCGAGCCTTCGCGCAAGACGGCCATCGTCATTCTCGCCAACCGCAATCACCCCACCGAGTCGCGCGTGCGGTTCGCCTATCGCGTGCTGGAACGGGTGCAGGGCGTGCCGGCACCTTAGGCCGAATCGCTCGTCGCCCGCGCGGTTCGGCTGGCGGGCGCATTCGTGTTAGCCGCCGGGCTGTCGTGCACAGGCAGCCCGCTCACCGCCGCCGTGAGACCGCGCCCGCCCGGGTTGTTGCGCAGCGTGAACGTCAGGCCATGACGCTGCGCGATGCGCGCCACGATCGAAAGTCCGAGCCCGCTGCCTGTGCCCTGAGCATGATCGCCGCGAAAGAAGCGGTCGACCACGCGCTCGAGATCGGCTTCGGGAATCCCGGGCCCGTTATCGATGACTTCGAAGCCGAGCGTGTCCTGCGAACGCGTGAGCACGAGATCGATCTTGCCGCCTGAGGGCGTGTAGCGGATCGCGTTGTCGAGCAGGTTGTTCAGCAGGGTGTTCAGGCCGTGCGCGTCGGCGTTCACGTTGCAGATGCAATTGGGCGTGATGGGCGGCCGCGACTCGAGGCCGAGGTCGATGCCTTTCTCTTCCGCGAGCAGCGAGAAGTCGCCGATGGCCTGCTCTCCCAGCCGCCGCAGGCTCACGACAGTGGCGGGCGTGCTCGCTTGCGCATCTTCGCGCGCAAGCGTGAGCAATTGCTGCACGAGGCGGATCGTGCGGTTCAGGCGCGTTTGCATGCGCTCGAGCGTACGCGGCTCGCCGTTGAGCGTGCCGTCGTGCAGCGCCGCCTGCCATTGCAGCTTGAGCGCGGCGAGCGGCGAGCGCAGCTCGTGCGCCGCGTCGGCGATGAAGGTGCGCTGCGCCTGCGAAGCCGTATTCAGGCGGTCCAGCAGATCGTTGAGCGCGACGACGAGCGGGCGCAGTTCGACGGGCACCGAGCCGTCGAGGCGCAACGGCTCCAGCTCATGCGCCGAGCGCGAAGCGAGCAGCGCCGACAACGCGCCCACCGGCGCGAGCCCGCGCGTCACCACGAACAGCAGCAGCACGATGGCCACCGGCACGAGCAGTGCGAGCGGCCACAACGTATGCAGCGCGAGATGCAGCGCCAGCCCGTCGCGCACGGAAATGGGCTGCGCCACCTGAACGAAGCGATCCGGTTGCGCGATGCCGTACACGCGCCAATGCACCTCGTCGTGCTCGATCGTGCGAAAGCCCGTGGCCTGGCGCGGCAGCACGGGCGTTTCCTGCGAGCGGTAAACCAGCTTGCCGTCGTGGTCCCAGATCTGGATGAGAATACGGTCGTCGGCGATCTCGTCGAAGCCGGGACCGGACTGCTCGACCTCGCGCGCCATCGCGGCGTTCGCGGGCATGGATTGCGCCACGGCATGCAGCTCGTAATCAAAGAGCTCGCCCGCTTCTTCACGCGCGCTGTGAAAAATGCCGAAGCCGGCCACGATGGAGGCGGCCGCGAATCCGCAGATGAGCCAGCCCAGCAGGCGGCGGCGG
Organism: Paraburkholderia sp. BR10872; assembly: GCF_040965835.1. Classification (NCBI taxonomy): domain Bacteria; kingdom Pseudomonadati; phylum Pseudomonadota; class Betaproteobacteria; order Burkholderiales; family Burkholderiaceae; genus Paraburkholderia; species Paraburkholderia sp. BR10872. The sequence continues at coordinate 31,941 of NZ_JBFRCN010000037.1, read as the reverse complement.
ATGGAGTTCATTCCGATCTCTTGAGCCGGTAACCTACGCCGCGCACAGTCACGATCTGGTCGGTGCCGATCTTGCGGCGCAAGCTGTGCACGTGCACCTCGATCGCGTTGCTGCCGACTTCCTCGCCCCAGCCGTACATGCGCTCTTCGAGTTCGGCCTTCGTGAAGACGCGCGCGGGCTGCTCGATGAGCACGCGCAGCAGCGCAAATTCGCGCGGCACGAGCGCGACGCTTTCGCCGTCTTTCGTCACCTCGTGCGCGGCGGGGTCGAGCGCGAGGCCGCTGTGCGTGTAGACGGGCTGTTTCTGGCCCGTGCGGCGGCGGAGCATGGCGCGCGTACGGGCGGCCAGTTCGTCGAGATCGAAGGGCTTGATGAGGTAGTCGTCGGCGCCGGCGTCGAGCCCGGCGATGCGGTCCGTCACCGAGTCGCGCGCGGTCAGGATCAGCACGGCCGCTTCGCCGCCCTTACGGCGGTAGCCGTTCAGCACTTCGATCCCGTCCTTCTTCGGCAGCCCGAGGTCGAGCAGCACGAGGTCGTACACGTCGTTGTCGAGCGAAAGCTCCGCTTCCCGCCCGTCGCGCGCCCAGTCGACGGCATGACCCTCGCGGCGCATCGAGTCGAGCACCGTTTCCGCAATCATTTCGTCGTCTTCCACCAGCAACAGGCGCATCGCTCGCTCCCCCAATTTCCAGCCTTACATTGTCGCTCATCCCGGCTTAACCGGTGCTTAAGCGGCACGCTCCCACGGCCAGCACGCCGGGCGCGATATCGCGCAGCGTGGGCTCGGCGCACGCATCGGATATGCCTTGCGGCAGCACGTTGCGCGAGAGCGTGAAGACTTCGTCGAGCGTGAGGACGATGGTGGCGGACATGGCATCCCGTGTGAAAAAACAAACCGGGCCAACGTGGCCCGGTTTCGGCGATTCGAATGAAGATTGGGAGAGAGGCGCGTTGAATGCGTAGCGCTTACAGACCGACGTCCGGCAGGGCGGGGCGCGTGGCGAGCGCCTTCTCGACCACGGCCTTCACATGCGCGAGCGCTTCGCCTTCGAGCGGCAGGCGCGGCGGGCGCGTGACGGCGCTGCCGCGGCCCACCAGTTCCTCGCACAGCTTGATGCATTGCACGAGGTCGGGGCGCGCGTCGAGATGCAGCAGCGGCATGAACCAGTGGTAGAGCGCGAGCGCTTCGTCAAAGCGCTTTTGCTTCGCGAGGCGGAACAGCGTTTCGCCTTCCTTCGGGAACACGTTCGACATGCCCGAGACCCAGCCTTGCGCGCCCACGGCCACGCTTTCGACCACTACGTCGTCGAGGCCCGCGAACAGCACGAAGCGATCGCCCACGGCGTTGCGCAGATCGATGAAGCGGCGCGTATCGCCCGACGAATCCTTGAAGCAAACGATATTTTCGCAATCCTGAAGAGCGATCAGGATGTCGGGTGTGACGTCGTTCTTGTAGATCGGCGGATTGTTGTAGACCATCACCGGCACGTCGGTGCTGGACGCCACGGCGCGGAAATGCGCGGCCGTTTCGTGCGGCTTCGAGGAATACACGAGCGCCGGCATGACCATCACGCCGTCCACACCCACGCGCGCCGCTTCTTTCACGGTCTGACGCGCGAACTCGGTGGTGAATTCGGCAATGCCCGCGATCACCGGCACCTTGCCGCCTGCCGCGTCGCGCGCGGCCTCGATCACCGCGATCTTTTCGTTCGTCGCGAGCGAGGTGTTCTCGCCGACGGTGCCGCACACCACGAGGCCCGACACGCCGTCCTTGACGAGATTGCTCACCACCCGGTGCGTGGCGTCGATATCGACCGAGAAGTCCGCCTTGAACTGCGTGCTGACGGCGGGAAACACCCCGCTCCACTGGATAGCGCTCACTTTGACTCACTCCTTGAATGCGTAGCGGCTCGCGCCGGTACCTGTTGAATATGAGTGAAGTATCGCTGTCCAGATCGTTTGACGCTTGAGGCCTTTCGCGCCTCAAAAAGACGAAATCTGCATAGTCCGCCGCTTGCTTCAGCGGCCCAGGGACAACCCTGGGCAAGCTGGCGCGAGGCTCAGGCGCCGGACGCCTGCGCGCTTTCGGGCGTTTGCAGCAGCGCGCGGTACTGGCTGGGCGTGACGCCCACCGTGGCCTTGAATTGCCGCGTGAACGCGCTGTGATCGTTATAACCGCACTGCGTGGCGATGTCGGTGATGCTCAGGTCGCTCCCGAGCAGCACCGAGGCCGCATCCAGACGGGTTTTCAGCAGCATCTGGCGGGGCGTGAGGTGAAAGATCTTGTGGAAGTAACGCTCGATCTGCGCCACCGACATGTTGATGAGCTTCGCCAGGTGCGCGAGCTTGAGCGGTTGCGCATAGTTGTCCTGGATGTACTTCGCGGCGACCGCAAGCCGCTGGTAAGCGGGATGCGTGCCTTCGGCGGCCTGCAGGTCGCGCGAAATGCCCGCCACGCCCAGCACGCGGCCGCGCGCGTCGTGCAGCGGGACTTTCGAGGTAAGACACCAGCCCGGCTGCCGGCCCGGATACAGATGCAGCTCGAGCTGGTCGATGAGACTGCTGTCGAGCCGCACCACGGCCTGGTCCTGCGCGGTATAGCTGTGGCCGAAGCGCGAGGGAAAGACCTGCTCGGCGGTCTTGCCGAGCAGCGCGCGTTTCTCCTTGAAACCGCAGCGCGCGGCGAGCGTGGTGTTGGCGATCACGTAGCGCGCCTCGTGATCCTTCACGAAGAACACCACGTCGGGCATGGCGTCGAACAGCGGTTCGAGCATGGTGAAATGCGCGATCATCTGCGCAAACGTGGCGTTTTCGAGGGCGGCGGGCAGGACCGGTTCGGGCATCGCGAGGCGCTTGGGGCGGTATCGGCGGAAAATACCATTGTGCCGATTTGCGCACGCGCGCGCATCTGCAACAAAAAGCGGGTGTGGCGCTATTGCGCCGCTTCTACCTGCAGCAAGGTGTCGATGCGCGCGGGCGAGAACGGAGGGCGCTGGCCATTTTGCGGCCAGCCGAAACAGAACGCCGCCGCCTCGCCGCAAATCTTGCCCTGACAGGGACCCATACCGCAGCGCGTCTGCAGCTTGGCGTCGCGCCACGACGTATGGCGCGCGACGTCGCCATACGCGACGTCTTCGCAACGGCAAAACACAGTGTCGGGCTGCGGCAGCGCCCGCAACGCGGGGGCGAGTTCGAACGCCGCGTGCAGGCGCGTGGCGAAACGGCGGTAACGCTCGCGTTCGGCGAACAGGTGCCGGGCGTTCGCGTGGTCGCCGAGCGCAGCATACGCGGCGATGCGTCCTTCCACCGCCGCGAGTTCCATGCCGCCCACGCCTGTGCATTCGCCGGCCGCGTAAACGGCTTCGGCTGAGGTCTGCTGCCATTCGTTCACGGCGATGGCGGGAGAACCCGCATGGGTTTCGAGGCGGCAACCCAGCGCTGCGCCGATGCCCGTATTCGGCACGAGGCCATAGGCGCATGCGATCCGGTCGCAATCGACCAGCACGTCGTCGTTGCCGCGCCGCACGCGCGCCTGCGTCACGCGCGTCGTGCCGATGGCTTCGGCAACGTACGCATCGCACCGATAGGGCGTCGCGCGCAGATCGAAGCGCATGCGCAGCGCCTGGGCGAGTTTCGCGGGCGTATGGACGAGGCCTGCCGCAAATCGGCGCACCGCCTGGGGCGGCGCCTGCTCGACGACGGCGGCGATCGTTGCGCCATGCTGGCGCGCGGTGACCGCGGCGGCCCAGAGCAACGGCCCGCTCCCCGCGATGACGATGCGTTCGCCGCGCACGGGCATCCCGCCCTTGATGAGCGCCTGCAAGCCGCCCGCGCCTGTGATGCCCGGCAAGGTCCAGCCGGGATAAGGCAGGAAGCGTTCGCGCGCGCCCGAGGCGACGATGAGCTTGCCGTAAGCGAGCGACAGCGCACGGTCGGGGCTCTCCGCGAGCAACTGCCGCCCGGGGAGCGGCTGCACGATGCGGGTGGCGCTCAGCAGCGCGACGTTGGTGCGCGCCGTGAGGGCGTCGAGCACGGCGCGTGCGGGACCAGCGGCGCGATGACCGGGACCCTGACGCCAGATCTGGCCGCCGGGCAGCGCATTGTCGTCGACGATGCCGACGCTTGCGCGCGCCTGTGCGGCGATGCGCGCGGCGTTCAATCCGGCCGGTCCGGCGCCGATGATCAGGATGTCGAACTTCATGGCGCTGCATTCCCGGTGACGACCTTCATGCCCGCGATGCAAACTGTCTGGCAGGCAAGGCGATGCGGCACGCCGTCGATGGTGACGCGGCATTCCTGGCAGATGCCCATTCCGCACAACGGCCCGCGCAGCGCGCCGCTCACCGAGCACCGCGTGACGGGCGCTGCGTGTTCCGCATGCGCGGCAATGGCGATGGCGGCTGCGACCGAGCTGCCCGGCGCGACGCCCACATTGCGCCCATCGATCGTCAAGGTCGTATTGGCTTCAGGCATGCACGGCCCCCTGGTCAGCGAAGCGCGCGGGGAGATAGGGCGTCGCGTCGATCTCGGCGGCGCGTCCGAGCATCTGCGCGGCAATCAGCTTCGCGGTGCCGAGCGCCGTGGTGACGCCGAGGCCCTCGTGTCCGGTGGCGAGCCACGTCGACGGATGGCTGTCGTCATCGGCGAACGCCGCCGCGGGGCCGATCAGCGGCATGCCGTCGCTCGATGCCGGGCGAAAGCCCGTCCATGCGCGGATCGCGTTGAGCGCGGGCAGTTGCGGCAGATAGTCGGCGGCGCGGCGCAGCATGCGCGCGAGAATCGCCGGCTCGACGGCGGGGTCCGTGCTGTCGAACTGGCGCGACGAGCCGATCAGCAATTGACCGGTCGGCCGCGGCTGCACGTTGAACGCCACCGAGGTGCCGCTCGCGTTGTGCGCGCTCTTGATGTAGCCGAGTTCGAGAATCTGATGACGAATCGCGCCGGGATAGCGATCGGTAATGAGGAGGTGTCCCTTCTTCGCCTGGAGCGGCAGGCGCGGTAGCAACTCGAGCGCCGCCAGGCCGTTCGCGATCAATACCGCGCCCGCGCCGACGACCTCGCCATCGGAGAGGTGTACGCCCACGCGGTCGATACGCACGACCTGCGTCTGCGTGCGGCAGGTCAAGCGGCCGCTAACGGGCTGCTCGAGCAGCCATGCGGCTACGGCAGGCGCGTAAACCACGGCGTCGTTGTCGACGATCATGCCGCCCACGAGGCCCTTGCGCAGCCCCGGTTCCGCTTTGCGCAACTGGCGCGCGTCGAGCATCGAACACGCCACGCCCTGGTGTTGCAACGCCTGCTGACGCGTCTGCGCGAGCGCCAGCTCTTCTTCGTCGGCGGCGACCCAGAGCGTGCCGCAGCGCAGGAACGCGTGGCGCACGTCGAGACGCGGCGCCAGCGCGTGCCACAGCGCCAGCGACCACGCGCTCAGCGCGAATTCGGCGGGGGTGTCGTCCATCACGACGAGGTGGCCCATGCCCGCGGCCGTCACGCCGCCGCCTATGCCGGCGCGCTCGATGACGAGCACGTTCAGGCCCTGCGCCGCAAGTTCATGCGCGCAAGCCGCGCCCACGATGCCCGCGCCGATCACGACGACATCGTCTCGACGGCTCGAACCTTGCATCACGCGGGAATGCCCCACGCGAACGGATCGTCGTCGGAGAAAATCAATTTGGACTCCGCGCTAATATGCGCGCTGCCGCGAATGCTCGGGCGCACATGGCCCGCGGGGAGATCGGGCGTGGTTTCATAGCAGGCTTCGAACACGCTGCCGATGATGCTTTCCTGGCGCCACCGCGCGCCGGGAGCGAGCGTGCCGTCCGCGGCGAGGCACGCGACTTTCGCGCTCGTACCGGTGCCGCACGGCGAACGGTCGTAGGCCTTGCCGGGACACAGCACGAAATTGCGGCTGTCGATGCCCTCGACGTCCGAGTGCGCGAACAGTTCGATATGGTCGATCAGCGCGCCGTCCGTGCCGGTCACGCCGTTCGCTTCGAGCGCCTGGCGCATGGCCCACGTGGCTTCGGTGAGCGCTTCGACGTTGCGCGCTTCGAGCGACAGGTTGTGATCGGCGACGAGGAAGAACCAGTTGCCGCCCCACGCGATGTCGCCGTGCACGCGGCCGTAGCCGGGCACGTCGAGCGGCACGGCCTGGCGGTAGCGATACGCGGGCACGTTGCGCACGGTGACGCTGCCGTCGGCGTGCAGTTCGGCTTCGACGTTGCCGACCGGCGTTTCGATGCGATGCACGCCTGGCGCGATGCGCCCGAGATGCGCGAGCGACGCGATGAGGCCGATGGTGCCGTGGCCGCACATGCCGAGAAAACCGACGTTGTTGAAGAAGATCACGCCGGCAGAGCAGGACGGATCATGCGGCTCGCAAAGCAGCGCGCCGACCATCACGTCCGAGCCACGCGGCTCGTTGACGACGCCTGCGCGCACGCGGTCGAAGTCGCGACGGAATACGGCGAGGCGTTCGGCGAGCGGGCCGCGGCCCAACTCGGGGCCGCCGTCGATCACGAGGCGCGTGGGCTCGCCGCCCGTGTGGGAGTCGATAACGGTCAGGGCTTTCATGCCGACAATCGTAGGTCGCGCCATTTTGGCCGTCTTGCTCGAACGACCCATGCGCGGTGACGATTTCGGCATAGTGCGCCGGGCGTGAATGCGCGGCGGTGAGGCGGAACCCTTGCGCGTGCTTTCGTCAGGCTTTCACGAGCGCCAGCTGCTCCAGCTGGCGCACCACTTCGGCGCGCAGGCGCGGCGGCATGTTCTGGTAGCCGAGCAGGTCGGAGATCCACAGGCCGTCCGCCGCGAGCCGGCAGATCATGAGGCGGGCGGCGGCTTCGAGCGGCAGCGGGTCGGGGCGCGTCCACTTGCGCATGGGCGCGGCGTAGCGCTCGCGAATCGCGGGATCGGTCATCATCGCGGCCACCAGCACGCGCAGCACGTTGGTGCTGGCGGCAGGGCTCGTTTCGTCGATGGTGGTGTGCAGGTAGGCGCGCGCGGCGGCGCCGTGTTTCGGCGTGCCTTGCGCCACGCCTTCGTCGATGCGCGTGTGCATCTGCTGCTCGAAGCGCGTTAGCGTCTGCTCGAAGAGGGCATCGAGCAAGCCCTGCTTGTTGGCGAAGTGATACTGCAGCGCGCCTTTGGTCACGCCCGCGCGTTCGGCCACGGCGTCGAGCGTGACGGCGGGCACGCCTTGATCGGTGGCGATATCGGAAGCCGCTTGCAGCAACTGCGCGCGCACCTGAGCCGGGGCTTTCTTGCGGCGCGTGCCGGCGGCAGGCGCCGCGTCCTTGCGTGGGGAACGGGGTTTCGGGGCCGGGGAGGCCGGCGGAGCCGAGGGGGCCGCTGCGTCAGCCGCCTTCGCGCTGCGCCTTGTCGCGCGCGCGGGCGCCTTGACGGAGGAGTCTTTCATGGCGGCGATCATACCATTCAGGCGCTGCTGCTAAACATTCCGTACGGATGGTATGATCCGCCGATGAAAAATTCCAACCCGCCTTTTACCGCCTCTGCAGCCGCCATGGCGGCGCTCGACGCCTCGATCGTTCGCGGCCGCGACGCGCTCGTGCGAGAGCAGGACGCCGATGGAAGCTGGTGCTTCGAGCTCGAATCGGACGCCACGATCACCGCCGAATACATCCTCATGATGCATTTCATGGGCAAGATCGACACGGTGCGTCAGGAGAAGATGGCGCGCTATCTACGCGCGATCCAGCGTTTGCAAACGCACGGCGCATGGGATCTCTACGTGGATGGCGCGCCCGATGTCTCGTGCAGCGTGAAGGCGTACTTCGCGCTGAAGGCGGCAGGGGATTCGGCGAACGCGCCGCACATGGTGCGCGCGCGGGAGACCATTCTGAAGCTCGGCGGCGCGGCAAAGTCCAACGTGTTCACGCGCATTCTGCTCGCCACCTTCGGTCAGGTGCCGTGGCGCGCCACGCCGTTCATGCCGATCGAATTCGTGCTGTTCCCGAAGTGGGTGCCCATTTCGATGTACAAGGTCGCCTACTGGGCGCGCACGACCATGGTGCCGCTGCTCGCGCTCTGTTCGCTGAAGGCGCGCGCGGCCAATCCGCATGACGTATCGATCGCCGAACTGTTCGTCACCCCGCCCGAGAAGGAGCGCGAATACTTTGCGCGCGGCAAGGGCATCCGCCGGTTCTTTCTCGCGGCTGACCGGGCGCTGCGCCATATCGAGCCGCTGCTGCCGCGCGCGCTGCGCCAGCGCGCCATGAAATATGCCGAGGCCTGGTGCGCCGAGCGCATGAACGGCGAGGACGGCATGGGCGGCATCTTTCCGCCGATCGTCTACAGCTACCAGATGATGCAGGTGCTTGGGTATCCGGAGGATCATCCGTTGCGCCGCGATTGCGAGAACGCGCTGGAAAAGCTGCTCGTCGAGCGCCCGGACGGCAGCGTGTATTGCCAGCCATGTCTCTCGCCGGTGTGGGACACGGCCTGGAGCACGATGGCGCTCGAGCAGGCGTGCACAGTCGTGCCCGCCGATCCGGCGTCGGCCGCGATCAGCGACCAGGAACTGCAGCGGTGCATTGCGCGCGCGTACGACTGGCTCGCCGAGCGTCAGGTGGACGACGTGCGCGGCGACTGGATCGAGAACGCGCAGCCCGACACGCCGGTTGGCGGCTGGGCCTTTCAGTACGAGAACCCGTACTATCCCGACATCGACGATACCGCCGTGGTCGCTGCGATGCTCCATCGTCGTGGCCTTGGGCAGGCGCGCAAAACGGGCACCGACCCGTATGCGGCACGCGTCGCGCGCGCTCGACTGGATGCGCGGCCTGCAATCGCGCAACGGCGGCTTCGGGGCCTTCGACGCCGATTGCGACCGCCTCTATCTGAACGCGATCCCCTTCGCGGATCACGGCGCCTTGCTCGACCCGCCTACCGAAGACGTATCGGGCCGCGTGCTGCTGTGCTTCGGCGTGACGGGCCGCGAGGAGGACAAGGCGGCGCTTGCGCGCGCCATCGAGTACGTGAAGGCCACGCAGCAAGCCGACGGCAGCTGGTGGGGCCGCTGGGGCACCAACTACATCTACGGCACGTGGAGCGTGCTGGCGGGTCTCGCGCTCGCGGGCGAGGACCCGAAGCAGCCGTACATTGCACGCGCGCTGGCGTGGCTGCGCGCCCGCCAGCATGCCGATGGCGGCTGGGGCGAGACCAACGACAGCTATATCGACCCGCGCCTTGCCGGCACCAACGGCGGCGAAAGCGCGTCGAACTTCACCGCGTGGGCGCTGCTCGCGCAAATGGCGTTCGGTGACTGGGAATCCGAATCGGTGCGGCGCGGCGTGGCCTATCTGCTATCCGTGCAGCAGGAAGATGGATTCTGGTGGCACCGTTCGCACAATGCGCCGGGGTTCCCGCGCATTTACTACCTCAAGTATCACGGGTACACGGCCTATTTCCCGCTGTGGGCGCTGTCGCGCTTCCGGCGGCTGGCGGCCGGTGCGGTCGCGGTGCGGGAAGTGGAAGAAGCTGCGCTCGCAGTCTGAATTCGAAGCGGGGCGCAAGCGCCCCGCGTGGCTCGCTTAGCGTGACTTCGCCAGCGTAATCGTTTCGAACAACTCATAATTGCCGGTCGGCGTTTGATCCGCACCGGGTGCGTGATAGTAGTTCATCGTGATCGTCGTCTTGCCGCCGTGCGCGCCGGGATCGACGTCGAACACCGCAATGCCATAGCCCGTGCCCGTATCGCGCTGCGCCGACCAGATCGCGTCTTCGAGCGCATCCGCCGTGGGGCGCGCGAACGTGCCCGCGGTCGTGCCCGCCACCGGGTGATTGGGCTTCGTGAACACCTGCGCCTGCGGGTTGCCGTTGCCGGCGTCCACGCCATACACGTCGAGCGGCGCGCTCGTGCCGCCGCCGCCCAGGATCAGGTGAATCGTGCCGTGGCTCGTGTCGAAGGTGTTGCCCGTGCCCTGAGCGTGCGTGACGGGGCGCGGCTGAAGCGTGTCGACGCTCGCGCCGGTCTTCGCATCGACGCCCGCGTGATGATTGCAGCCGCGCACCGGGTAGCTGCGCTCGTAGTCGTGATCGTGGCCGCACACCACGAGATCCACGCCATAGCGGTCGAAGAGGGGCAGCCACGCTTCGCGTATGCCCTTGTCCGAGCCGTTGCCCGTCTTCGACGAGCTGAGCGCGTCCTGGTGCATCTGCACCACGATCCAGTCGATATCGTCGTCCTCTCTTGCCTGCTTCAAGGTTTGCTCGAGCCAGCGCGTCTGCACGCCGTTGCTGTAGCCGCGCACGTAGAACGACGTGCCCGGCTGAACCGGCGCGTTGCCCGTGCTCGCCGCGGGCACGAGCGGCGACGGGCCGGCCACGAACGCGGCGGCGTCCTGGTAGACCACGTCGTCGGCGTCGAGCGAGACGAACAGCACGTTGCTCACGCGGAAGCTGTACCACCGGCCCGAAAACTGCGTGCCGTTATGCGGCAGTGTATAGCGCGTGAGATACGAATTCAGACCCTGCGGGCCGTTGTAGAACTCGATCTCGTGATTGCCGGGGCACGGCATCCAAGGACGATTCGCGGACGACGTCTGATTGTTGTTGCCGAAGTCGCGCCACACGTCGGTCTGGTGCGCGGGATTCAGGTTCGCATAGCAGAGGTCGCCATTGAGCAGATGAAAGAGCGGCTGGAAGCGCTCCACGGCCTCGACGGCGAAGCGGCTTTGCGGCGACGACAGCACCCAGCCCGTGTTCGGCGTGGCGAGGTCGCCGTAGCTCGTGAAGCGGAACTTTACGCGCCCGCGCGGCGCCGTGGTGAAGCTCGACGAAAACGGGCTGCTCGCGTGGCTGTCGTTATCGGCGGTGACTTCGTAGCGGTAGGTCGTGGCCGGGTCCAGCCCGCGCAGCCGCGCGTGATACGTGAAGACGACGACGCCGGTGAGCCCGTCGGTATAGGTGCGTTGAATGGCGTGCACCGTCTCGTGTTTGCCGCGATCGACGCTGTAGATCACGCGCGGATTCGTGGAGGAGGCGAGCGATGCCCACGAAACGACGACTTCGCGTGTCGGATCTTCGCCCCAGGTGAGGTGGATCTGCTCGGGCGTGCCGTCGGCTGTGGCGGCGTCGGCTTTCGCACTGCCCGCGAAAGCGCTGGCCGCGCTCGCGAAGCCGGAAGCGCCGGCAAGCTTGAGGAAGCCGCGGCGCGAGACACTGGCGCCGCTTTCGGTGGATGCATTCTCGGGGATGTCTTTATTCGTCATGTCGTCTCGCCTCGGGAGCAGAAGGCGAAGCCTGCGCTGGCGGACTTGCATGACTGACGCGCGCGGGCGCAAGCATCGCAGGGTGAGTGTCTGCGCAACGATGGCGCGCTTGCATGACCTGGCGATGACACTGCCCTTATTTTACGCAGCACGACGGGCCGCGCTTGCATCGCGCGGCCCGCGCTTGGCCGTTAAGCATGGGCGTGGAACTTCAGGCGCATGCCTGCCGCGACGACTGCTTGCGTATTGCTCGGGAAGTTATTGAACCTCAGGTAGTCGGCGTCGAACGCATTGAGCGAGCCACCCCGGGCGGTCTGCGTGGGCTCGGCAACCATCGTGCGCGTGAACACGAGACCCACCTTTGCCGGCCCGATCGTATAGCTGCCGCCCGCGCCGGACGTCGTTCGTGCTTCGGTCAATCGACGATCTTCTTCGTAACCACGAGTGCGATCACGAGGAATACCACGCACAGCACCACAAAGATAAAGAACAGGATCTTCGCAATCGCGGCCGCGCCGGCCGCAATACCCGTGAAGCCAAACAGGGCCGCGATCACGGCGATCACGGCAAAGAACAGGGCCATTTTTAGCATGATCGGTTTCCTCCTCGCGTGAAGGCGCCGCCACATGGGCCGCGCTGCTTGATGGACTGACAGCGCACCTGCTCAGCAATCGATGTGCCCAGCACCGGGGCGCGCAGCCAGGCGCCTAACCGGGCGGGAATGAAAAACGGCCCGGCGTGCGGGGGCACACGCCGGGCCAAAACGGCGCTGTACAGGGGAGCACGGCGCCGTCGAGGTCGAAAAACGAACTTAACGTTCGCGGGACTGCAGGTGCGTTGCGCTTACAGGTAGGAGGTTCCGTCAATATAGGCCTTGCGCCAGCGAACGATCTTCACGCTCTCGAACAGCCCGACATGCGCGAACGGATCCTGCGCGATGAAGCGCTCGGCTTCCTCGCGCGTTTCGAGATCGACGATATAGATGCCGCCGCCTGCGCTGCTCCCGTCGTCGTTGAGCTTCGCGCCGCAGGCCAGCAACAGCGCCTTGTTTTGCGCGAGAAACGCCAGATGTGAATCGCGCTCGCGTGCGCGCACTTCGGCGTGGCCGGGCTTGTCGAACGTTTCGATGAGAAAAGGCATGGCGCGTTCCTCTTAATTGGGCACGATGGCCGACGGATGCTGGGCGAGCGGCGTCACGCTGATCTTCAGGAACGGGAAGAGCGGCAGCGCGGTCAGCAGCGTATGGAGTTCGTCGTTCGATTCGACATCGAACACGCTGTAATTCGCATATTCGCCGGCCACGCGCCACAGGTGGCGCCATTTGCCTTCTCGTTGCAGCTTCTGCGAAAACGCTTTTTCCTCGGCCTTCAGGGCGTCGGCGAAGGCGGCGTCGGTGCCGTGCGGAATCTGCACCTGCATGTGCACAAGAAACAGCATGAATAGTCTCCGGTGAGGATGGGGTTCAGAAAGGGGCGCCTATAAGGGAGAGCCAATCAGCCCCAGGCGAGAATCGCAACCGAATACACGATGCCGATCCAGAACATCATGATGACCGTGTAGCCCATGATGTCCTTGAGCTTGAGCTTCGAAAGCGCAAGCGCGGGCAAGATCCAGAACGGCTGCACGAGGTCGTTCCATGCGTTGCCGAGCATCACGGCCGTCGAGGTATGGCCCACGGAGGCGCCGATGGTCTTCGCCGCTTCGATCATGAACGGTCCCTGGATGACCCAGTGGCCGCCGCCCGAAGGCGCGAAGAAGTTGATCACGAACGAACTGATCAAGCCCCAGAACGGCAGCGTGCCCGGCGTCGCGACCTTCACGAACGCTTCGGAAAACGTATTGACCAGACCCGAAGACGCCATGATCGCCATGATGCCCGCGTAGAACGGGTACTGCAGAATGATGCCGCTGATCGTGCGAATGCCTTCGTTGAGCTTCTCCACATAGCGGATCGGCGTGCCGAGCAGCAGGATGCCGAGGAACAGAATGAAGAAGTTGATCAGGTTCAGGTCGATCGAGCCGCCCTGCACGAAGTGCAGCGCGACATAGCCCATGCCGATCAGGCCGATCACGTAGCTCAGAAGACGGCTGTTGTTCAGGCGGTTGGCGAGCGTGTTGCCTTCGTCGAGATCCACGCCGAGCGCGGCGGCCTTCTGCTGCTTTTCTTCCTGGGCGCGGTCGATTTCCTTGATCGGCTGACCCGGCTTCGGGTGCAGCCATGCGTTCAGCAGCGGCAGCGTGATGAGGGTCACGAGGCTCGTGATGAGCATGGTGGGCGAGAAAATCGTTTCGGAGAGCGGAATGACGCCCATCTGCGCCTCGAGCGGATGCCCCTTCGTGGAGATCAGCACGGGAATGCTGGCGGAAAGCCCGAGGCCGTAGAGCGTAAAGCCGCTATAGGCCGAAGCGATGATGAGCGGGTAGTGCACGCCTTTCACGCGCAGCGCGAGCTTGCGCGCGACGATCCCACCCACCACGAGGCCGAAGCCCCAGTTCAGATAGCTGCCGATGCCGCCCACCAGCGTCGCGACGATGATCGCCATGCGCGGATCGTTCACGCGCGCCACCAGGCGGTTCAGAAAGCGGTCGGTGAGCGGCGCGGTCGCGAGCACGTAGCCCATCGCGAGAATCACCGCCATTTGCGTGGTGAACGCGAGCAGCGCCCAGAAGCCCTTGCCCCAGCTCGTGGTGAGCGCCGTGACGGCTTGTCCTTGCACGATCACGGCAAGGGCCATCGTCAGCAGGGTGAGGCCGATCGCGAAGACGAACGGATCGGGCAAATACCGGCGCATCAGCTCGGTAAAGAAAGCGGTGACTTTCTGCATGGAAGTGTCTCTATCTGAAATGTAATAGTTGTCGGGTCTCTTCGGCTCTCGGCGCGTGTTCGATGCGCTTATGAGTCGTCGTGGCTTTGGGTCTTGCGATGGCGGGCGAGATGCATGAGCTGGCGGTCGCGCCAGCCCACGCGCTCGTCCCATTGATCGAGCGGCAATGCCGCGCGTCTCGCCGCCTCGACCTCGGCGACGAGTTCGGGCGTCCACGGGTCGTGCTGGCCGCGCTCGGCGCCCATGCGCGCGTACGAGGGACCCATCTTCTGCGCATGCGAGGCGATGCCGCCGCGCGTGTTCAGATCGACGGTCTCGAACGGGCCGATCACCGACCAGCGCGGGCCGAGGCCTTCACGCATCACGGTGTCGATGTCTTCCACCGACGCGACGCCGTCGCGCACGAGGCAATACGCTTCACGCAGCACGGCGCCTTGCAGGCGGTTGAAGATGAAGCCTTCCACTTCGTGCTTTACGCGCACGGGCTTCATGCCCGCTTCGGCGTAGAGCGCGATCGCGCGCGTGGTCGCCGCTTCGGACGTGAACGGTGCGGGCACGACCTCGATCACGGGTACGAGGTAGGGCGGGTTGCCGGGATGGGCGACGAGGCAGCGCGCGCGACCCGGCAGTGTAGCGTCGACGAATATCGAAGCCGCGAGAAACGACGAAGCGCTCGCGAGAATCGCTTCGGGCGGCGCGGCGCGGTCGAGCTGCGCGAAGATTTCGCGCTTTAGTTCGGCGCGCTCCGGTGCGCATTCCTGCACGAGATCGGCGTGCGCCACCGCGGCTTCGAGCGTGTCGACGATCGCGACGCGTGTGGCGATTTGCTGTGCGCTTTCGTCGAGCAGCGCGTATTGCGTAAGAGCGTCGAGGCGCAGCGCAATCTCTTCAGGCGCGGCGGCGCGGCGTGCCGCGTCGGGATCGTAGAGGCGCACGCGCCAGCCGGCCCGCGCAAAGCAGATCGCGAACGCCACGCCGATGCTGCCCGCGCCGACGATGCCGGCGCGGCGCGGTTCGCATGGTTGTGCAGGCGTTTCGAGGGCCGCCATCGTCAGACTCCCGCGACGCCAACGGTCATGCCGCCGCACACGTAGAGCACCTGGCCGGTCACGAAACCGCTGCGCGCGTCGAGCAGATACGAGGCGGCGTGCGCGACATCGTCGGGGGTACCTACACGTTTGACCGGCACAGCGTTGATGATCGCTTCGGTGCGCGGCGCGCCGGGCGGGTTGGCGCGGTCGAACAGTTCGGTGCGAATCGGGCCCGGCCCAATGGCGTTCGCGGTCACGCCGAATGCGCCGAGTTCGAGCGCCCACACGCGCGTCATGCCGATCAACGCGGCCTTGGTGGCCGAATAGGCCGTACGCAGCTCTTTACCGAGCGCGGCGCGCGACGACATGTTGACGATGCGCCCGAAGCGCGCCGCCTTCATGCCGGGCAACAGCGCCTGCATGCACTGCTGCGCGCAGCGCACGTTGAGGGCCCATGCGCGTTCGAGTTCTTCGAGCGACTGGTGCTCGGCGTCATTGGGCACGACCACGCCCACGTTGTTGATGAGGCGCGTGATCGGGCCGCCTTCCAGCGCGCGGGCGAGTGCGGCTGCCGTTGCCTCGGTGTCGGAGAGATCGGCGATGATGCCGTCGCCCACGCGGTCGATCACGACGGCTTCGTAGCCATCGGCCGCGCAGCGCGCGGCGCACGCGGCGCCGATGCCGGCGGCGCCGCCGGTAATCAGGACTCTTTCTTTAGCCATGTTTTTCGGGAATGCGGATAAAACAGAGGATAGCGAAGCAGTTCGTCAAACCGTGGCGACCGGCGTGACGGGCGAGCCCATGGCCCCAGGCAGCCGCAGCGGCGGCGCGGTGAGCATGAAGCGCGAGCGCCGGTGCTCGCGCAGCCACAGGGCGAGATCGCGCAAATACCAAAGCTCGCCCAGCGGCAGGCCGAGCTTGAAGAGACAGTGGTGATGCAGCGGCATGAGCGGGTGATCGCCCGGTGTGGCGGGCGCACGCGCGGGGTAGCGTTCGACTGCGTAGTTGTCGGCAGCGAGCGCCGCGATGCCCGAATCGGTGATCCATTGCAGCAGGCGCTCGTCGCGCCCGTCGAGTGCGCTGCAGTGGCTCGACAACACGGCTTCGTCGGGCTGGCGGTTCATTTCGAGCACCATCTCAGCAAACCCGGTGCGCAGCACGAGCATGTCGCCGCGCTCGACTTCCACGCCGTCGGCCTCGATCACGCGCATCAGGTCGTCGTAGCCCACGGTGCGAAACTCGCGGCCAAAATGCGCGGCGAAATCGATCAGCACGCCGCGCCCTTGCATGCCCTTCACGGCAAGATGCTCGATGCCGAGCACATCGGCATGGCTATGCTCTCCCCCGCACGCGTGAGGCGCGAAGTTGTCTTCCGCGCGATATTCCATCGGGCCGACCACGTCCACGTTCGCGCGAAAGCCGTTGTAGTAGACGCTTTCGGCCACGCCGTCGCCGTTGGCGTCGAAGCGTGCGCCCACGTGCGCGAGCGAATCCCACTGCGTGGAGTATTGAAGCGAGAGCAGCACCTGGTCGTCGCTCACCACGTCGGTCGCGCCCGCTTCGTTGCGTGCGAACGGGAAGTTCACGTAGGGCAGGCCGTCGCGGAAGGTAGGGCGCAGCACCGGCGGATGGCGGCGCACGTTGAGCTTGCTGTCGCCCGGAAAGTCGAGCGGCAGCGAAAGGGTGAACGTGAGGCCCGCGCGAATTTCCTGCGCGCCCTTGAGCACCTGCTCGGCGCCGATGAGATTGGGGCGCCCCAATTGATCGTCGGGACCGAAGTCGCCCCAGTTCGAGCCTTGCGGCCGGTTCTTCCAACGCATGCTTGACCCTCCACTTCAGGAATTTCGCGCTTCGCGCTTCGCGCATCGCTGCAGTCAGTGCCCGAGACGCCTCACGCGGCTAACAGCGTTGGCGGGATTTGCGCGTACACCTCGAGCAACGCCTTCACGGCGTGCTGCTCGTTCTTGAGAAGACGCGCCTTGGGCGCGCCGATGACGAGCGCAAACGCCTCGCCATGGATCAGGAAACCGCGCGCGAGGCCGGCTACGTCCTCCACGCTCTCGCCCGTCGAGCGATGCCAGCCGTCCGTCACGCCCTGCTCGACATCGCGCTCGAACGCGCCGCGCTCGATCACCGCGCCGTTGGCCGAGTGCAGCTGCGGCTCGCAACTGTCGAGCAGTTTGCGGCGCGCGGCCGGAGCGAGCGCGCCGAGCAGCGCCTTGCCCGCGGCGCTCGCAATGGTCATGAAGCCGCCCGGCTCGTCGCTGTAGCGGATCTTCTGGCGCGACTCCATCACGTCGAGATAGACCACGCGGTTGCCCGCAAGCGTGGCGAGCGCGGCGGTTTCGCCGGTTGCGTCGCGCAACGCGGAAAGCAGCGGCTGGAACATCAGCGTGAGCGGGTCCTCGCTGCAGATGTCGCGCGCCACATGCAGAAGACGCTGCGTGGGGTAGTAGCCCGCCTTCACGCCCGGCGCGTACAGATAGCCTTTGGCCACCATCGTCTGCAACAGCGCGTGGCAGCTCGACAGCGGGATCTCGGTTCGACGCGCAATCTCGCTGTAGATCATCGGCTGCCGGACTTCGGCAAAGAGGTTGATCACGTCGAAGACGCGCACTGCAGTTTTCACATCCATGAGAGCATTATCGACATACCGATAACCAGCTGACAATACGATTACGGGTAAACACCTAAATCGGCGCGTCGATCAAGTCCGCGCCCCGTTTGCATTCGAGCACTTGCCGCTTCGCGTTTTGTAACGTATCGTTTTGATACGTTACGATTCGAGCTATTAGGAGGCAACGTGCATTCACGCTTCGACCGTTTCAAGGCGACACCGCTCGCCAGCCAGCTGGAAGCCTTGATCGACGCGCCTGGGCGCTATGTGGAGTACGCAGTACTCTCACGCGTCGGCGTGGCGGCGATTGCCGCCGTGGCCGAGGAAATCGCGCAGAAGTTTCCGGAAATCGGCGAAGACACCACGGCGCGCCAATACTGCGGCGCGCTGGTTGCCGAGGTGATGCGCCGCCACGGCCACGAAGTCGCTCAGGCGCGGGGCCGCGTGAGCGGGGCGCTTTTCAGCTATGGTGCGGTGTTCAGCGCGCAGCCGGTGGTCCTGCCGTTCGAAGCGGTGATCGAAGCGCTCGCAACCATGCCGGAGCGCTTCGCGGCGCTCGTCGAGCGCGTGCCTATGGACCTATGGGCGCGCCGGCCAGGCGGCACGGGCTTCTCGTTGCTCGAGCACGCGTGCCATTTGCGCGATCTCGACGCCGTATTCGGCGAACGATTCAGTGTCGTGCGCAAGGCTCAACTGCCGGAAATCGCATCGGTGAACGGCATGGTGCTCGCGGAAGAACGCGAATACCTGAAGCAAGATCTCGTCGCCGCAATGGGTGAATTCAGCGAAGGGCGGCGCCGTCTTTGCGCCTCGCTCAAACGCCTCACGCCCGAGCAGCGCTTGCGCTGCGGGCTGCGCGACGGCGTCCGGCGCATGACGCTGGAAGAACTCGTGCGTGAACTGCTCGACCATGACCGTACTCACGGGCTGGAGCTGGAAGAGCTGGAAAGCGAGCTGCAGGAAGCGGCTTAACCCCGCGCCTTTTCAGCCTCCTGGTACAGCTCGCGCAGCGACTGCCCGAAGGTGGCGTCGACGTCGCGCAGCACGCCCGCGCGCGTGAACATCGCAACCGGCGGCAGCGTCCAGTCGAGCGTGTACGGCACGATCGCCACGCCCGCGAAGTGCACGAGTTCCTCGGCGATATCGGCGGGCACGATCGACACGGCGTTCTCGTTCGTGCTGATCATCTCGCCGATCAGCCGCGACGTGTAGCTCTCCACGATCGGCACGGGCGGCGCCACGCCCGCGTGCAGGAAGAGGTCGGAAATCTGCTCGCGGATGGGCGTGTGCGGCGCGCCCAGGATCCAGTCCAGTTCGACAAGCTTTTCCCAGTCGAGCTTGCCGCGCGCGAGCCGCGCCGCGAGCCGGCGGCTGGCGATGAGCCGCGGCTTTTGCTGATGCAGCACCTCGAAGCGCAACTGCGAGACGTCGACCGCCGAAGACGCGCGCCCGATCACGATATCGAGCGTATGGTCGCGCAGTTGCGGAAGGAGTGCGTCGCTCGTGCCTTCATGAATCGTCATGGTGACGCGTTGCGGCAGCCGCGACTGCGTGAGGCGAATGGCGGCGGCGAGCGTGCGCCCCGAGATGAACGGAATCACGCCCACGTGCACGCGCGTGGCGTGGCCGGCCACCACGGCTTCGATGTCGCGCGCGAGGTGGTCCAGGTCGTGCAGCATGGCCTGGGCACGTGCGAGCACCACATTGCCGAGCGCTGTAGGCGTCATACCGCGCGGCGTGCGGTCGAAGAGCGGCGCGCCGAACATGCTCTCCATTTCAGCCAGCGCGTTGGTGACGGCGGGCTGGCTCGTCGCCATGTGTTCCGCCACGCGCGTGAGCGAGCCGTGCTGGCGGATTTGCAGGAGCAGGACCAGATGGCGCATTTTCAGGCGCGTATTCAACCGCCTCGTCACGTCGTCAATGCTGAAAGACACGATTCCCCAGGGTATTACCAAAAAATGATGGCCCCATACTAAATCAAAATGAGCAGGTTATGAGGTCTCTCTAGAATCGCCTCATTCGAACATGACCGCCGCGCCTTCCGTGCGTGCGGCACACCATCAGAGTGAGGAACATGAACAAGACCGATCGTCAGGCCGCCCTCGAATATCACGAATTCCCCACCCCGGGCAAGATTTCGGTGACGGCCAGCAAGCCGCTCGTCACCCAGCGCGACCTCGCGCTCGCCTATACGCCGGGTGTGGCCGTGGCCTGCGAGGAGATCGTCGACAATCCGCAGAACTCGTTCCGCTACACGGCGCGCGGCAATCTGGTGGGCGTGATCACGAACGGCACGGCCGTCCTCGGCCTCGGCAACATCGGCGCGCTGGCCTCGAAGCCGGTTATGGAAGGCAAGGCGGTGCTCTTCAAGAAGTTCGCCGGCATCGACGTGTTCGACATCGAAATCACGGAGAGCGACCCGGACAAGCTCGTGGACATCATCGCGAGCCTCGAAGCCACCTTCGGCGGCATCAATCTGGAAGACATCAAGGCCCCCGACTGCTTCACGGTCGAGCGCAAGCTGCGCGAGCGCATGAAGATTCCGGTCTTCCACGACGATCAGCACGGCACCGCCATCACCGTTTCGGCGGCGTTCATGAACGGCCTGAAAGTGATCGGCAAGGACATCTCGAAGGTCAAGGTCGTGACCTCGGGCGCGGGCGCGGCGGCGCTGGCCTGTCTGGATCTCATGGTGGATCTGGGCCTGCCGCTCAAGAACATCTGGGTGACCGACATCGACGGCGTGGTCTACCAGGGCCGCACGACGCTCATGGACCCGGACAAGGAACGCTTCGCGCAGGACACCTCGGCGCGCTCGCTGTCCGACGTGATCGAAGGCGCGGACGTGTTCCTCGGCCTGTCGGCCGGCGGCGTGCTCAAGGCCGAAATGGTCAAGAAGATGGCGGACCAGCCGCTGATTCTCGCGCTTGCCAACCCCACGCCGGAAATCTTCCCCGAGGTCGCGCTCGAAGCGCGCCCGGACGCGGTGATCGCCACGGGCCGTTCGGACTTCCCGAACCAGGTCAACAACGTGCTGTGCTTCCCGTACATCTTCCGCGGCGCACTCGATGTCGGTGCAACGACCATCACGCGCAACATGGAAATCGCGGCGGTGCACGCGATCGCCAAGCTCGCGGAAGAAGAGCTGAACGATTCGGTGGCGGCCGCATACGGCGCCTATGACCTGCGCTTCGGC
This sequence comes from Paraburkholderia sp. BR10872, assembly GCF_040965835.1. Lineage (NCBI taxonomy): Bacteria > Pseudomonadati > Pseudomonadota > Betaproteobacteria > Burkholderiales > Burkholderiaceae > Paraburkholderia > Paraburkholderia sp. BR10872. The sequence continues at coordinate 11,041 of NZ_JBFRCN010000037.1, read as the reverse complement.
CCGAAGTACCTGATTCCGAAGCCGTTCGACTCGCGTCTGATCGTGCGTATTGCGCCGGCCGTTGCGAAGGCGGCGATGGAAGACGGCGTGGCCACGCGCCCGATCGACGACTTCGCCGCCTACACGAACGAGCTTCAGCAGTTCGTGTATCACTCGGGCGCGTTCATGAAGCCGATTTTCGCGACCGCGAAGCAGTTCGTGCGTGATGGCGGCAAGTCGCGCATCGTGTTCGCCGAAGGCGAGGAGGAGCGCGTGCTGCGCGCGGTGCAGGTGATCGTCGACGAGAAGCTTGCGCGTCCGATCCTGATCGGCCGTCCGGAAGTGCTGCTCGCTCGCATCGAGAAGTTCGGCCTGCGGCTGAAGCTCGGCGAAGACGTGGAAGTCACGAACCCCGAGTACGACGAGCGCTTCCACCAGTACTGGACGACCTATTGGGAACTGCGTTGCCGCGACGGCATTTCGAAGGAGATGGCGCGCGTGGAAATGCGCCGCCGCCTCACGCTGATCGGCGCGATGATGGTGCGCCTGGGCGACGCGGACGGCATGGTGTGCGGCACGGTGGGCGCGTATCACGACCACCTGCGCTTCGTCGACGAGGTGATCGGCAAGCAGCGCAACGCGAATACGTACGCGGCGATGAACATCCTGCTGCTCGACAAGCGCACGGTCGCGATCGTCGACACGCACGTGAACGACAACCCGAACGCCGAGCAGATCGCCGAATTCACGCTGGCCGCGGCACGCCAGATGGAATGGCTGAACCTGCAGCCGAAGGTAGCGCTGCTCTCGCGTTCGAACTTCGGCTCGGGCAGCTCGGCTTCGGGCACGAAGATGCGCGAAGTGCTCAAGCTGGTGACGGAAAAAAATCCCGACCTGGAAATCGACGGGGAAATGCACGGCGACTGCGCGCTGGACGAAGCCCTGCGCCTGCGCATCCTGCCGCATTCGAAGCTCAAGGGCGCGGCGAACCTGCTCGTGTGCCCGAACGTGGACTCGGGCAACATCGCCTACAACCTGCTCAAGACGGGTGCGGGCAGCAACGTGGCGGTCGGCCCGTTCCTGCTGGGCGTGAATGCGCCGGTGAACGTGCTGACGTCGAGCTCGACGGTGCGACGCATCATCAACATGGCCGCTTTGACCGTGTTGCAGGCGAACCGCGACTAAACGCAGGCACAGGACGCACACAGTGCGTCCCGATGAAAAACGCGCGATGGCTTCCAGCTGTCGCGCGTTTTTTTGCTTTGGCAGGTCAGGGCGCCGTTGCGGCGAGCTGTTCGTCGATCAGGCGGCAGGCCGCGCTGTAGCCGCCCATCAAGGCGTCGATATCGGAGTGGAAGGGCAGCCCGGCGGCGTTGTCGATTCTCAGGGGCGAGGGGACGGCGCGCTCGTCGATTGCCGCGATGCTCACCACCGCTGCATAGCGAGGCCGTTCGATTTCCAGGCGCTCGAGCGGGAGCGTGCCATTTGCTTCGACGCCAACGCGGATTGCGTAGCCGCGATATTCATAAGTGCGATTCATGACTGCATTGCCGTGCGGATTACAACCTGCAAGGGTACGGCGCGCGAGCTTAAGTCAACCTTAGGTAAGCACTGAATGAACTGGAAGAGACCTTTCTGCGCTGCGCATCAATCGAGGCAAGACGAAAGGCGCTGAAAGGCGTTGGTCGGTAAGGTGCAAAAATAATTATCGTCCGACGATAAAAGCGTAATCGCAGGCGCCTTTCCTTAAGGTTCTCATCAGCCTGGAGCAGGCACGATCCCTTCACGCTGCCCAGCTTCGCGCGTTGCCATGCGCCTGACATTCGCGAGGCGTAGGGTATAACCAGCCAGACTCGATATCGTTGTCCGCGCAACTTTCTGGAGTGCAGCCCCATGAAGCCGCCGACCGATCGCCTGCACGCCTACCTGTTCGTCGCTTCGCTTTCGGCGATCCTCATTCAGGTCGCCGTGTTCATTTCCATTCTTCTGCTGCACGTGCCGGAGCGCGCCTTCGAGTCGTCGCCGTTTCGCGTGGCCGTGGTCGCGGCCATAGGCGGCGTGCTGCTCGTCGTGCGCCGGCAGGCGCGGCGCGCCACGCGCGAGGTCGAGTCCCGCAGCCGCAGTCAGGCGAAGCTGCGTGCCACGCGCGCGGCGTGCGCCTCGAAGCGCGTGGCCCATGCGCCGCTGCGGGCGCGCCATATCCGCAACGCCATGACGGCGGCTGCGGCCCGCTCGAGCGCACGTTGAGGCGCCGGGCGCGCGAGCGTCAGCCGTCCACCGGCGGGGCGGGCATCTCCAGATTGAGCTGGTAGAACGCGGCGTCGAGCCAGCGTCCGAACTTGAATCCTGCTTCCTTGATCGTGCCCGAGTGCGTGAAGCCCAGCTTGTCGTGCAGCGCGATGCTGCCGGCATTGGTGGCGTCGATGCAGCCGACGATCACGTGAATCTGTTCCTCACGGGCGCGGCGGATCAACTCGAGCAGCAGGCGTTCGCCGAGGCCACGGCCGCGCTGGTCGCGGTGCACGTACACGCTGTGCTCGACAGTGTACTTGTTGGCGGGAAACGCGCGAAACGTGCCCCAGCTCGCGAAGCCGAGCAGCGTGCCGGCCTCGTCTACGGCGCCCACTACCGGAAAGCCGTTCGCGCGCTTGGTGCCGAACCACGTGACCATGGCCTCGGGCGGACGCGGCTTGTAGTCGTAGAGCGCGGTCGAATTGACGATCGCGTCGTTGAGGATCTCGAGAATCGCCGACGCGTGGTCCGTTTCGTTGCAATCGATGAAGCGCACGCCAGCGCTGCGTGAGTTCGAATTCATAGGGAATCCTCTTTAAATATATAGGGTGGAAGATCGAGGCGAATGACGCGGGTTCAGAGTCCGCTCGCGTCGCAAATCGCGACGACGTAGCGCGCGGCCTGCGAACCGGGATTGCTGAAGATGAGCGGCTGATCGAGCCGCATGGCGAGGCAATCGCCCGCATGAAGCGCATGGCGTTCGGTGCCCAGTTCCACGTCGATCCGTCCTTCCATCACCCAGACCTGCTGGTGGATCACAGTCTCGCGGCTGCCCGTTTCGTAGGCTACGCGCGCGCCGGCCGGGAAATCCACTTCGACCAGCTGGATCGGCGAAGGCCAGTTGGGCGGCGACACGCTCCGCCGCATATAGCCCGATTGCGGGTCGCGCCACTGTTCCTGCTGCGCACGGCGTACCAGCGGCTCGGCGGGCGTGCTCTCGCCGCTGGCGCCGAACAGGCTCGCCATCGAGACCGACAGCCCCGCCGCGAGCTTTTCGAGCACTACGGCCGTGGGGCTGGCGGCGCCGCGCTCGATCATCGAGATCATTGAACGGCTCACGCCGCTGCGCGTCGCCAGCGCGTCGAGCGTGAGGCCGCGCGTGGCGCGCAGCTCGCGCACGCAGCGGGCAATGCGCTCGTTGATGCCGGGGTCGGTCGGGGTATCCATGGGGTTCGTTTCCAAGATGATGGAGTCATTATCCAGTAAATTGGAAATTATGGTCAATAAAAAAGCGTGCGGCCCGGCATCAGGGCCACACGCTCGACGAGCGTTAAGCCTTTTCCGGCAGGAACCAGTTCATCACGAGCGCGCAAATGCCGCCCGTTGCGACGCCCGACTCCAGCACGTTCTTGAGCGCATGCGGGAGGCTGGTCAGAATCTCCGGCACCTGCGAGACGCCCAGGCCCAGTGCCAGCGACACGGCGATGATGAGCAGCGCGCGGCGGTCGAGGCGCGTGCCCGCGAGGATGTTGATGCCCGAAGCGGCCACCGCGCCGAACATCACCATGGCTGCGCCGCCCAGCACGGGTTCGGGTACGGCCTGCAGCACGCCGGCCACGGGCGGGAAGAGGCCCAGCACGACGAGCATGCCCGCGATCCAGAGGCCAACGTGGCGGCTGGCAATGCCGGTGAGCTGGATGACGCCGTTGTTCTGCGCGAACACGGAGCTGGGAAACGTGTTGAAGAAGCCCGCGAGCAGCGAGTTGAAGCCGTTCACGAGCACGCCGCCCTTGATGCGCCGCATCCACACTGGGCCTTCCACCGGCTCCTTCGACACCTTGCTGGTGGCGGTGACGTCGCCGATCGCTTCGAGCGAGGTCACGAGGTAGATGATCAGCATCGGCACGAAGAGCGACCACGAGAAGCCCAGGCCGAAATGCAGGGGGGTCGGAATCTGGAACAGCGCGGCTTCGCGCGCGCCGGTGAAGTCGAGCCGACCCATTGCGCCCGCAACGATATAGCCGATGGCGAGTGCGATGACGAGCGCCGTGCTGCGCACCCAAACGACGGGCACGCGGTTGAGCACGATGATGGTGCCGAGCACGAGGCCCGAGAGCGTGAGGTTCTGGACGCTCGCGAAGTTGCCTTTGGCGATGGCGCCATAGCCGCCGCCCATGCTGATGAGGCCGACCTTGATGAGCGTGAGGCCGATCAGCAGCACGACGATGCCGGTGACGAGCGGGGTGATGAGCCGCTTGATGAAGGGCAGGATGCGCGACACGGCCATTTCGACGAACGAGCCCGCAATGACGACGCCGAAGATGGCGGCCATCACGGTTTCGACGGGCGTGCCCTGCTTGACCATCAGGCTGCCGCCCGCGATGAGCGGTCCGACGAAGTTGAAGCTCGTGCCCTGCACGATGAGCAGGCCTGCGCCGAGCGGCCCGACGCGCTTGCATTGCAGGAACGTGGCGATGCCGGAGATCACCAGCGACATCGAGACGATCAGCGTGGTGTCGCGGCTGGAGACGCCCAGCGCCTGGCAGATCAGGAGCCCTGGCGTCACGATCGGCACGAGGATCGCGAGCAGATGCTGGAGCGCGGCCACGAAGGTGATGGTGGGCGCGGGGCGGTCGTTGGGGCCGTAGACGAGGTCGTGGGTGAGTTCGGTGTCGTTCGCTTCGCGGGCAGCGGCGGGCGAGGTCGATGGAGCGGAGTGCATCGGGCGCGGCGGGGGAATAGAGAAAGCGCAGCATTTTAACGGAAGCTTCGGGGCAACCCTGGGCGCGCCTGCTTCAGGGCGCGCCCGCGTCCCGCTACTTGCCGTTGCGCGCCCGCGCCTGCTCGGCGAGCGCCTTGTAGTCATAGGTCGGATAAAACTCCGTGTGGTAGCCGCCCCATGCGGTTTCCTCGATCGCGCGGTTCACCTCGCGCAGGCGGTCGGCGGGCACCCGCAGCGTCACGACCTGGCCGATCCCCATCATCACGTACCACGAGACCACTTCGATGCCGGGCGGCGGGAAGGCCTTGTAGAAGCCCTGTTCCGCGAGTTGCTGATTGATCTTCGGCAGCGGCTTCGACTCGTCGTGCTTCAGGAAGATCGTCAGGAGGAAGGTGCCGTCGCCGGCTGGCGTGGCGGAGGCGGCGGGCGCAGCCGGAGGCGTCGCGCCGGGGTTCGTTTGCGCGGCGGCGGGAAGCGGGTTCAGCAGCGGGGCCCACAGCGGGGCCAGCATGGCGGCCACGGCGGCGCCTGCTATCCATTTGCGTACGGCATGCATCGGCTTTCTCCTGATTCGGGTGGGCAAGCCCTTACAATAGGTCGGTCCTCACTTGCATGCCAAACGAGCCAATGACACGAGATCCTCGCCTCACCCTGAACGCGCGCCAGCAGGCAATGCTCGAATGGGTGCAACGCGACGGCTTCGTCACGGTCGACGATCTCGCCTCGCATTTCGACGTCACGCCGCAAACCATTCGCCGCGACGTGAACTGGCTCGCCGACATGAATCTGCTGCGCCGCTATCACGGCGGCGCGAGCCTGCCCACGAGTGCGGAGAACGTCTCGTACAGTGCACGGCAGCACATGTTCCACGAGGAGAAGCGCCGCATCGCGGCCCTGGCGGCCCAGCACATTCCCGATCAGGCCTCGCTCTTCATCAACCTCGGCACCACGACCGAGGAAGTCGCGCGCGCGCTCAATCATCATCAGGGACTGCGCGTCGTCACGAACAACCTCAACGTGGCGAGCGTGATGAGCGGCTACCCCGACTGCGAAGTGATGATCACGGGCGGCGTCGTGCGACCCTGGGACAAAGGCATCGTCGGCGAGCACACCATCGACTTCATCCGCCAGTTCAAGGTGGATTACGCGATCATCGGCACCTCGGCCATCGAGACCGACGGCACGCTGCGCGACTTCGACACGCGCGAAGTCCGCGTGGCGCAGGCCATCATCGAACATGCGCGCACGGTCTACCTCGTGGCCGACCATTCGAAGGTCGGCCGCCCGGCGCTCGTGCGCCAGGGGCACCTGAGCCAGATCCACGCGCTCTTCACCGACCAGCCGCTGCCCGAGGAAATGAACGAGGCGGTGCTCGCCGCGGGCACGCAGGTTCACGTCGCCGCATAAGCCGCGGGGTTTTCGTACGCGCTTTTTCCGGGCGCGTCGTCTGTGCGTCTTCTCCATTTCCGATCTGCCATCCAACGCGCTTCGCGAGCGGGCGGGGTGCTGCCCATCGGGCGCGCAAGGCCCCGTTTTCATTCGCGCCCGACGAACGTTCGATAATGTCCGATGTATGTTCGTTTACGCACTGCTTTCGGTCAAAAGCCCGAAAACCGAACCTTTACTTTTTCGTTAATGTTCGATAAATTTCGAATTCGAACATTTAGAGGTTCGTTTTTCTTTCAGGGACACAGCAGGGTGACTCAACAGAACCGGTACGATCTGCTCGTCGTGGGCGGCGGGATCAACGGCGCGGGCATCGCGCGCGACGCGGCCGGCCGCGGGTTGTCGGTGCTCCTTTGCGAGCAGGACGATCTCGCCTCGCATACCTCGTCGTGCAGCACCAAGCTGATTCACGGCGGGCTGCGCTATCTCGAGTACAGGGAATTCGGGCTCGTGCGCAAGGCGCTGCAGGAGCGCGAAACGCTGCTGCGCGCGGCGCCCCACATCATGTGGCCGCTGCGTTTCGTCATGCCGCACATGCCGAATCTGCGTCCCGCCTGGCTCATTCGCATGGGCCTCTTTCTCTACGACCATCTTGCGAAGCGCGAATTGCTGCCGGGTTCGCGCGGCATCGACATGCGCCGCCATGCGGCGGGTGAGCCGCTCATCGACTCGATCCAGCGCGGCTTCGTGTATTCGGACGGCTGGGTCGACGACGCGCGCCTCGTCGTGCTCAACGCGCTCGACGCGCAGGAGCGCGACGCGCAAATCCTCACGCGCACGAAGCTCGTATCCGCCGTGCGCACGAACGCCACGAACGGCGCGCAAAGCGAATGGCAGGCGCTCCTGCGCCGCCCGGACGGCAGCACCTTCGACGTGCGCGCCCGCGCCATCGCCAACGCGGCCGGGCCGTGGGTGGGCGAGGTGCTCCACGGTGCGCTCGGGCGCGGCGCGCAGCACAGCGTGCGGCTCGTGAAGGGCAGTCATATCGTCACGAAGCGCCTGTTCGAGCACGACCACGCGTACATCTTCCAGAACCCGGACAAGCGCATCATCTTCGCGATTCCGTACGAGCACGACTTCACGCTCATCGGCACGACCGACGTGGAGTATCACCACGACCCCGCGAAGGTCTCGATCGACGGCGACGAAACGCGCTACCTGTGCGAGTCGATCAACCGTTATTTCAAGCGCAAGATCTCGCCGGCCGACGTGCGATGGACCTACTCGGGCGTGCGTCCGCTGCTCGAGGAAGAGGGCGCGGAGAATGCGTCCGCCGTCACGCGCGACTACAAGCTCGAACTCGACGAAACCGCCGGCGCGCCGCTGCTTTCGGTGTTCGGCGGCAAGATCACGACCTTCCGCAAGCTCGCGGAAGAAGCTTCCGACATGCTGTGCCGCGTGCTCGGCCACGCCGCGCCTTCGTGGACGGCCGGCGCGCCGCTGCCCGGCGGCGATATCGCGAACGCACGTTTCGAGCCCTTTGCGCAGGACTTCGCGAGACGCCATGCGTGGCTGCCTGCACCGCTTGCGCGCCGCTACGCACGCGCATACGGCACGCGCGCCGAGCGGCTGCTCGACAACGCGCAATCGCTCGCGGGCCTCGGCTGCGAAGTCGCGCCGGGCATCTTCGAGGCCGAATTGCGCTACCTGCGCAACGCCGAATGGGCCACGCGCGCCGAAGACGTGTTGTGGCGCCGCTCGAAGCTGGGCCTGCATGTCGCGCCGGGCACGCTCAACGGCGTGGCCGCCGCAATCGATCACTGGTTTGCCGCAACAAGCGCGACGGCGACCGCGCAGCACTGAAGTTCGCCGGCATCACGCAAGGTAGGTCACGTACCCCCCACGCACTGTCCCCGCGGTGCGTCATCACAACTAGTACAGACGGAGATGAGAGACATGCAGGAACAGTACATTCTTGCGCTCGACCAGGGCACCACGAGTTCGCGCGCCATGCTTTTCGACCGCCAGGGCAACATCGTTTCGGTTGCCCAGAAAGAGTTCGAACAGATTTATCCGCAACCGGGCTGGGTCGAGCACGATCCGCAGGAAATCTGGTCGACCCAGGCTGGCGTCGCCGCCGAGGCCGTGACGCGCGCCGGCATGAACGGCACCAACATCGCCGCGATCGGCATTACGAACCAGCGCGAGACGACGATCGTCTGGGATCGGGAGACGGGCCATCCCGTCTATAACGCCATCGTTTGGCAGGACCGCCGCACGGCCGACTTCTGCGACTCGCTGAAGGCGCGCGGCCTCGAAGAGAAAGTGCGCGCGAAAACGGGTCTGCCGATCGATTCGTACTTTTCGGCAACCAAGATTCGCTGGATTCTCGACAACGTGCCCGGCGCACGCGAAAAAGCGCGTCAAGGCAAGCTCGCGTTCGGCACTGTGGACAGCTGGCTCGTGTGGAACTTCACGAAGCACGAACTGCACGTGACCGACGTGACGAATGCGTCGCGCACCATGCTCTTCAATATTCACACGCGCCAATGGGACGACGAGCTGCTCGACGCGCTCGAAATTCCGCGCAGCATGCTGCCCGAAGTCCGTTCGTCATCCGAAGTATATGGTCCGACCAAGACCACGGTGTTCGCCTCGAAGATTCCGCTGGCCGGCATCGCGGGCGACCAGCAGGCCGCGATGTTCGGCCAGATGTGCACGAGCACGGGCATGGTGAAGAACACCTACGGCACGGGCTGCTTCCTGATGATGAACACGGGCACGAAGCCCATCGAGTCGAAGAACAACCTCGTTACGACGATCGCGTGGCAGATCGGCGACGAAGTCAACTATGCGCTCGAAGGCAGCATCTTCATCGCGGGCGCGGTGGTGCAGTGGCTGCGCGACGGTATGGGCATCATCAAGAGCGCGCCGGAAATCGAAGCGCTCGCCGCAAGCGTGCCGCATACGGACGGCGTGTACCTCGTGCCGGCGTTCGCGGGCCTCGGCGCGCCGCACTGGAACGCGCACGCACGCGGCACGCTGTTCGGCGTGACGCGCGGCACGACCTCGGCGCATCTCGCGCGCGCGGCGCTCGATTCGATCGCGTACCAGTCGCTCGACGTGCTGGCGGCCATGGAAGCGGATTCGGGCATCAGCGTGGGCGAACTGCGCGTGGACGGCGGCGCGAGCGCGAACAACCTGCTCATGCAGTTCCAGGCCGATCTGCTCGGCGTGGATGCGGTGCGCCCGAAGATCACCGAAACCACGGCGCTCGGCGCGGCCTACCTTGCAGGCCTCGCAACCGGCTACTGGCAAAACGTGGGCGAACTGCAGAGCCAGTGGAAGCTCGACCGTCGTTTCTCGCCGTCGATGCAGGGCGCACAGGTGGACGCCTGTCGCGCAGGCTGGCAGCGTGCGGTGCGCGCGGCCAAGGCCTGGGCGGACGACTCGCACTGAGCCGCGAGTCAGCTTTACAACATACAAGCATAACTAATTAACATAACCCGCAGCGGGATCGCATGCGCTTCGTGCGCATGCACCGCGCGGGCAGAGAGAGACTACGACAATCATGTCACCCTATATTGCGGAATTCATCGGCACGGCCATTCTCGTGCTGCTCGGTAACGGCGCCGTTGCAAACGTGCTGCTGGCAAAAACGAAGGGCAAGGGCGCCGACCTCATCGTCATTGTGATGGGCTGGGCCATGGCCGTGTTCGTGGCGGTCTACGTGACTGCCTCCTTCAGCGGCGCGCACCTCAACCCGATCGTCACGATCAGCCTGGCGCTCGCGGGCAAGTTCGCGTGGTCGAAGGTCGGCGGTTATATCGCGGCGCAGATGCTCGGCGGCATGGCGGGCGCGCTGCTCGTATGGCTTGCCTATCGACAGCACTTCGCGAACGAAGCCGATCCGGATATCAAGCTCGCGGTGTTCTGCACGGCGCCCGCTATTCGCAGCAAGCGGCACAACGTGTTGACGGAAGCGATCTGCACCTTCGTGCTGATCCTCGGCGTGCTGTATCTGGCCTCGCCGCAGGTGGGTCTCGGCGCGCTCGACGCGCTGCCCGTGGGCCTGCTCGTGCTCGGCATCGGCATTTCGCTCGGCGGGCCGACCGGCTACGCGATGAGCCCGGCGCGCGATCTCTCGCCGCGCATCATGCACGCGCTGCTGCCGATCCCGGGCAAGCGCGACAGCGACTGGCGCTATGCGTGGATTCCGGTGTTCGGGCCGCTTGCCGGCGGTGCCGCGGCGGCCGGTCTCTATCACTACCTGCACGCGATGCACTGACCATGCTGTGACTCATGCCGCGCCTGCGAGCCAGGCGCGTTGCAGTGCACAAAGCCCGCGTACGCCACGGCGTTCGCGGGCTTCTGTTTTTCTGCGTACCCACGACACATAACGCGACAAGGGGCGCGATCCGCTTTCGCTATCGCCTCATGCGGCTTTCGGATTGTTCGGCTATCGCGGCACCCCTATATTGGCTGTCAACGATCCATTCCAATATCAGGAGACGCCGCATGAAGCTGGTCCGCTGGGGCAGTAAGGGGGCTGAAAAGCCGGGTGTGATCGATAACGAGGGGCGCGTGCGCGATCTCTCCGGCATCACGCCGGACGTCGCCGGTAACGGCCTCGGCGCGGCCGCGCTGCGCCAGCTCGCCGGACACGATCTCGCCGCCTTGCCGCTCGTTCCCGCCGACACCCGCCTGGGTCCGTGCGTGGGC
>NZ_JBFRCN010000036.1:0-94928 GCF_040965835.1 Paraburkholderia sp. BR10872 | reverse complement strand
GAGATAAGCATCGACCGCGGGCAACATGCCATGCGCTTCAGCGGGCGGCGCCTTGAGCAACGCGCGCACGCTGTCCTGGCGCGCCACGAGCGCGGGGACCATCTCGAAGCGTCCCAGCTCGCTTTTCAGGCTCGCCGCGTAAAGATCGAGCCGATGCTCGCCGACGTCGGCCAGCGCATCGATCGCACGGTTCCATGCGAACTCCACCGCGGCGGCGGCCGCACCGACAAACAGCACGGCCGCCGCCGCCCATCCCCACCATGGAATGCCCTTGTAACGCATCTGCACGTTCGCCCTCGTCGATTGGCTGCCGCCAGACGGCGGGTTCAGCGGATACCGCGCGCCGGATGCACCGGCGCCACGATCGCGAAGGCGCGTACGAGGGGCGCACAGCAGCGCGTCATGCGCCGAAATGCGCGAGCAGAATGAGCGTCACGGTCACGACGATGGCGCCGCCAATGCGCGTGGCGATCTGCGCGAACGGCATGAGCTGCATGCGGTTCGCGGCGGTGAGGATCGCCACGTCGCCGGTGCCGCCCTGGCCGCTGTGGCACGCGTTCACGATTGCGGTGTCGATAGGGTACATCTTCATCAGGCGGCCCACCACGAAGCCCGTGCCCATCAGCGTAACGACGGTCGCGGCGATCGTCACGACATTGACGAGCGTGAACGCGGCCATGAGCTTGTCCCACGGCGTCATCGCCACGCCGATCGCGAACAGCAGCGGGTAGGTGACCGCAGTCGAGAAGAACTTGTAGACCACGAACGCGCCTTCCTGCAGCGGCGGCGAAACCGCGCGCGCGAGCTTCACGAGCACGGCGAGGAACAGCATCGCCACCGGCGCGGGCAGGCCGAACAGCTTGTTCGCCATCAGGCCGATGAGGTACAGCGTGATCGCGGTGATGCCGGCAGCCGCGATGTGGCTCACGTCCACGTGGCCGCGAGCTTCGTCGTTCGACGACGCCAGTTCGTCGCTCGCGCCGACTTGCAGACGGCCGTTGCCGGTGAGATGCGGCATACGCTTGCCCAGCATGTCGAGCATGCCCGAGAGGATGATCGCCATGAGGCTGCCGAGCATCACGGGCGGCAAGACCTGCGCGAACAGGTCGCCTTGCGCGACGTGCATGATTTCCGAATAGCCCACGGAAAGCGGAATCGCGCCTTCGCCCACGCCGCCGGCCATGATCGGCACGACGATGTAGAGCAGCGTGTGCTTGACGCCGAGACCGAGCGCCGCGCCAACCGCGGTGCCCACGATGGTCGCCGCCACCGTGCCGGCCGCAAGCGGAATGAAGATCTTCAGGAAACCTTGAATCAGCACGCGCCGGTCCATGCTGAGAATGCTGCCGACGATGATCGAGGCGATGAAGAGATAGAGGAAGTTGGTCTGCTTCGTGAACTCGACCGTGAGGTGCTGCACGGGCGTGGGCAGCACGTGGTAGTACACGAGCGCCGAGGGCACGAAGGTCGCGAGAATCGCCGCCGCGCCGATATTGCGCAGCAGCGGCAGGCGCTTGCCGAGTTCGGCGCACGTGAAGCCGCAGAAAGCGAGCACGGCGATGGCCATCGAGATCTCGCCGGGCACCTTGCCGGTGACCGCGAAGCCCGCGATCAGCGCAAACAGGATCACGTAGATCGGCAGCGGAATGATGCCGATGCGAATTTCCATCAGCTTCCACCAGCCTTCGGGCCAGAAGCGGGTTTGCGTTGTTTGGGATGACTCGGGGACCGCCTGGTTGACCTGCGAGGCGGCGGATACGGATGCACTGTTCTGCACGGGATGTCTCCTTCGTTTTCGCGACCGGACTGCGTCGCATCTCCGGTGCTTGTTTAATGAGGGCTGCGGGCTATTAGGGATAGGCCGTCGGAGCTCTATAAAGCAGTAGCCGTGCCAGCGCGCATCGACGTCTGGAACAATCCGCAACACATTGATTTCTTTGCCACTTTCCGGAACGCCACTCGGCTCGAATCCGCCATCGATCCGAGATTTCAGAATCGGCTCGAGCCGGAGGCCGAAATCTCCGCCTGCCTCGACCCGACCGTTGAGTGTATGGCAAGAGTGAGTTTCAGAATTCGCTCTGGAACGGCGCCGATCGTTGGCAGAAGATGGATCACCGCAATGTGAGGAGTGAGCCATGAAGATCGTCTTGCCAGGATGCGCCGTCGTTTGCGCCGCGGCGCTATGGAGTGCCGGCGCGCTGGCCGCGCCGCCGGGTTCGGCTTACCAGACGCCTGTGCAGTTATCGAGCGGAAGGAATCTGCTTTGCAGCGTGAACGCATCACAGCCTGCCGGCGAAGCGGCCGCGCTCTCGCGTCGCGAGCAGGTGGAAGCCGATGTCCTCGCCACGCAGCCTTTGAGGCTCGTGAGCGGCCCGGAATCGCCTTACCCCTCTGCCTATACGGCGCCGAGCGTTGCCTGCGTGGACGAGGGTTGATGCCGCAGAAAGCACCGCGGGGCTCGATTCGCCTGACGAATCGAGCCCCGCGTGCTACGAAGTTGAGTGAGAAGACCGATCAGAAGCGCGTGCGCACGCCCGTCGTCACTTCGACCTGGTTGGTCGCACCGAAGGTCGTGCCCACCGTGTAGCCGCCGTGCAGCTTCATGTAGTCGCCTGCCAGATACACTTCGGTGCGCTTGGACAGGTGATAGAAGATCGAGCCGTAGAGCGTTTCCTTGAAGCCGTTGTGCAGCCCGCTCGTGGGATCGAATGCGCCGATGTTGGCGTTCGGAATATTGCCATCGACGTTATACGCGGCGTTGTGCGTGCGCATTTGCTGGTAGCCGAGTTCGTAGTCGAGCGCGCCCTTCGGCACGAGCTTGAACGAGACCGTCCACGCATTGTCCTGACGCTGGCCGAGCGCCCCCTGATTGCCCCAGTAGCGGAAGTAGCCCGCATTGGCGCGCACGATGCCGATCGTGTAGTTGCCGCCAACCGAGAACGCCTGGTTCGTGTTGCCGTCGCGGTTCACGTGGTTATAGAAGGTCGAGGCCGTCCACGTCGGGGCGTTGTAGCCGAGTGCGAACTGATAGTTCGCGTTATTGCCGAAGCTCGTCGAATTGCCGAAAGCGTAGCCCGCTGCCGCGTAAATACCGTTATCGAAGACCTTCTTCCACGCGAGGCCGTTTTCGTAACGGGTGCCCGTTGCGCTCGCCGCGTAGAAAATCATCTGCTTGAAGTTGTTCGCGTTGGTCCAGCCGCCCTCTTCCGTCGTGAGCTTCGCGTTGCCGTACGGGTCGCCGTAGATGGCCGCGGCGTCACGCGCGATGGTGTTCTGGAAGCCCGCCGTGAGCTTGCCGAAGCGCTCGTCTTCCACGCCGACCCAGGCGTCACGGTCGAAGATCTGGCCCGGGTCTTCCATCTGGCCATCGCTCGCGCGGTATTCGCTTTCGAGCCGGAAGATCACCTTTGTGCCGCCGCCGATGTCTTCGGCGCCCTTCAAGCCCCAGCGGCTGCCGCTGAACCACGGTTCACCGGCAATGCCCATGCCGATCACGTGGTTGCCGTTGGCATCCGCGTGCGATTGATAGGTGGGGACGCTCAGGTCGATGAGGCCGTAGAGTTGAACGCTCGATTGCGCGTGTGCGCCGCTCGCTGCGAGTGCGCCGAAGGTCGCGCCTACGGCAGCGACAGCAAGTTGTTTTCTCTTCAAGATCGTCTCCAGGGGTTGCTTCGTTGGAAGTTTTCATGGACCCGCTGCCATCACTCGCCGGTTTCGGCGAGCCGTGTGAATCAGCGGGTGAGACGAATAGTAGAGAGGTGAATCCTTCGCGATTCTTTCACGAACGATGGGTATTCCTAAGTAGATCCACTAATACCGTAAATAAAGCCGGCCTGCTCAGGCCGCCACCGCCTCTTTCACGCGAAGGATGTAGCCGAGGCCGCGCAGCGTGGTGATCTGCACGCTCGATTCCGCCAGATGCTTGCGCAGGCGATGGATGTAGATGTCGATCGCGTCCACGCTCGGTTCGTCGCTCAGGCTGCAGATGCGATCCAGCAGCGCCTGCTTAGGCACAGCCTTGCCCTGGCGCAGCATGAGTGCTTCGAGGATGGAGTGCTCGCGCCGGCGCAGGGTGAGCGGTGCATCCTTGTGGCGAAACTCGCGCGTGTCGCAAACGTACTGCAGGTCGCCGCAGGTCAGCCAGCCCGACTTCTCGCCAGTCTGCCGCCGTATCAGCGCCTTGATGCGCGCAACCAGTTCGCGGCTGTCGAACGGCTTGACCACGTAGTCGTCGGCGCCCGCGCCGAAACACGCCACCTTGTCGTCTATCGAGCCATGCGCGGTCAGCATGAGCACGGGCACGTTGTTGCGCCTGCGCCGCAAACGATTGAGCACGTCCTTGCCGCTCAGTCGCGGCAGGCGCATGTCGAGAAGCACGAGGTCATAGCTCTGCGTGAGCAGCACGGAGTCCGCGGCTTCTCCATCGGCCACGCAGTCCACCGTGAAATTCTCGGCGCGCAGCAGGTTGACGATCCAGTGCGCGAGTTCGGCGTTGTCTTCTACGAGCAGCAGCTTCATGGTCCTTCTTACCCTCCTCATCCGGGCCAGACGGGCAAACGCACCGTCGCGACCAGACCCACCCGCTCGGCCCCCGCGGCAACGCTCACCGAGCCGCCGTGCGAGCGCGCGACCTGATGCACGATGGCGAGACCGAGCCCCGTGCCGTCGGTATCCGCCGCGACGCGATAGAAGCGCTCGAACACGTGCGCACGGGCCTCGGCTGGAATGCCGGGGCCGTTGTCCACCACTTGCAGCATGACCTGCTCCCCTTCGCTGCGGCACACGGCCGTCACGCGGCCGCCCTTGTGCGTATAGCGAATGGCGTTGTCGATCAGGTTGGACACGAGCGAGGCCAGCAGGCCGGTGTTGCCCGCTACGTGCACGTCGTCGTCGAGTTCCGCGCCGAGATCGATGCCGCGCCGCTCCGCCGCCTGGACCATCTCTTCGAGCACGGAAGACACGACCTCGGTGAGATCGACGCGCGTCTGGCTCGGCGACGATTGCGTCATCGATTCCGCCTGTGCGAGCACGAGCAGTTGATTCGTCAACTCCGCCATTTTCTGGCTGGTGCGGCGCACACCTTTGAGTGCGTCGAAAAGCGCGGGATCGTTCGCGTCGCACTGACTCGCGAATTGCGTCTGCGTGGTGAGCAGCGTGAGCGGCGTGCGCAGCTGGTGCGCCGCGTCGGCGATGAACTGCCGCTGCATGGCGGCATGCACCTTGAGCCGCGCGATGCACTGGTTGATCGCCTCGACAATCGGCCTCAGTTCCGATGGCAGATGATCCGGGCGGATCGGCTCCAGTTGCACGGGCTCGCGGTCCGCGACGTCGTCCTTGAGCTTCATGAGCGGCCGCAGCTCGAGCGTAAGCCCGAGCGGCACGAGCAGCGCGACGAGCGCCAGCATGAACCACTGGCGTGCGAGTTGCGGCCTCCACAAGGCGTTGATCATCGCCTCGCGCGACGCGATCGTCTTGCCGACGATCACCATGACGCGTTCGGCCCGGCCCGAGTCGTAGAGCATGCGCTCGTAGGCCACGGCGCGAATCGGCAGTCCCGCATACGTGGTGTCGTAGAACACAGGCACCTCGGCGGTGTTCGCGCGCGGCAATGGCAAGTCCGGCGCGCCGCCCAGCAAGCGGCCATTGCCGACGAGCACCTTGTAGAACACATGATCCTGCCACGGCGATTCGAACAGTTCCAACGCCGCTGGCGGGATCGTCGCTCTGAGGGAGCCGTTGTCCCAGTCGACGTCTTCGATGATCGTGCGCGCCGAATCCAGCAGCGAGTGGTCCTGCACGAGATCCGCGGTCTGCCGCGCGGCATCGTACGACTCGCAACTCGTCACAACGACAAACGCGGCGAGCGGCACCAGCAGCCACAACAGCAACCGCCCACGCAGGCTATGCACCATGTCGCGCTCTCTCAGATACCGGACCGCCAGACGGCGAGCGCAGGACGGCAGCTCCGGACCTGCTTCATTTCGCGCTGACGAATTCGTTCGTGTAGGTGCCGGACAGATCCACGTGCTTGCCCTTCACCGAGGGATTGAAACTGGAGAGCACCTTCAGTACGGTCGCCGGACCGTCGGCGGGCATCTTGCCGTCTGCGGTGTACATCGGCAGCGAGGCCTTGAGTGCGCTCACATAAAGCGCCTTGTCCTTTTGATAGTCGGCGGGCATTTGCGCGGCGATTTCCTCGGCGCTGTGCGTGTGAATGAATTGCATGGTGCGCACGAACGCGTGCGCGAGCTTCACCGCCTGAGCCTTGTGCGACTGGGCCCATGCGTCCTGCACGTAAAGGCTTGCGGCGGGATAGGTGCCGCCGAGCGCGGCGCGCGTGCCTTCGACCGTGCGCATATCGACGAGCACCTTTGCATCGCCGGCTTTTTGCAGCGCCGAGACGGTCGGCTCGGTCGTCATGCCCGCGTCGATGCGCCCCTGCTTGATGGCCGCGATGAAGCTCGCGTCCGCGCCCACCGGCAACATGGTGTAGGCGCTGGAGGCGATGCCATGCTGGCTCGCCAGATACTGCGTGAGAAAACTGGTCGAGGACCCAAGGCCCGTCACACCGAGCGTCTTGCCTTTGACGTCGGCCATCGACTTGATCGTGCCCGCCGCTTTCGACGACACCAGTTCCACTTCGCCCGGCACCTGGCCGAACACGACGATCGCCTTGACGTCCTTACCCTTGGTCTGCAGGTCGATAGTGTGATCGTAGAAGCCGACCACGGCCTGCACCGCGCCTGCGAGCAGTTCGTTCTCCGCATCCACGCCCGCGGGTTGCGAAAGCAACTCGACGTTCAGCCCTTCGTCGCGGAAATAGCCCAGTTGTTCGGTGAGGCGCGCGGGCAGGTAAATGAGCTTCGTGATACCGCCGACCATGATGGTGATCTTCTCGCCGGCATCGTCGGCGGCATGCGCGCCTTGAAGCGCCATGGCAAACAGCAGGCCACCAGCGAGTGCGACTCGACGCAGCGCGCCAAAACTCAATTGCATTGATTGTCTCCGTCGGGATAGGCCGGTGGCGCGATGCTCGCCACTTCGATCGTTTCGGGGATTCTAGTGATTCAAACCCTTCCCGAAGCTTTCGCGGGTCACGCGGATTTATACGGGATTTCCATGAGCGATGGTGTTATTTATGCTTTTAATTATTCTGAATAAAAATGGCTTTTATTCAGAATAACGACTGCGGTGCAGTCAATTCAAACAGGATTACTGATCGATTTGGTGCAAAGCCGAGAGACCCGGTTCGAGAGTCTCTGCCAAGGGAAATACCGCCCGGGGTTATTGCGGCAGTGCGCCCTTCATGACGCGCACCACGTCGCGGGGCTCAGTTCCTGGCCTGCCGACCAGCGAGTCGTCACAGAACGCGCTGGACGGCCCGGGCGGAATCTGTGATGTCCTGCCCGAAACCGGCGACCGTGTTGCAGCCCGCCAAAGCGGTCAAAGCGCCGATCATCGATACCGCCGCCAGAATCCGTCCGATCATGTTCAACTTCCCCTAAGCTCGATTTTTGATTGTTGCGCGGGCGGCCGCTCATAGCCATTCGCCCGCGGAGTCCAGCCCGATTTGAGTCGGCCGGAATTTCGTATTCTGCCTGTGCCGGGTCTTTGCGTGCAAATTGGCAGCGGATGCGGTCACGCGCGGGGGCATTGCGCCGCCCGCGCAATCCGGCAGTTGCTTGAATGCGGCGTTCCTTCTCGAGCAAGGCGCCAACGCCAGTTATTCGCTTTGGGCAGCCGTATGGCGCGATGACGAATCTGATCGAAGCGGGAGCCGATCCGTCCATCGCCGACCCGCAAGGCCGCGATAGCATGGCGATCGCGCGCGAACGCAAGCTGCCGGCGGGTATCATTGAAAAGCTCGAGTCGCTGCAGCGCAAACTGCCTGGGCGTCGCCATTGATCCGCCAGCTTCCAGTCATTTCGACGCCTGCGACGCGTAACACAACCACGTAACACAACCACGCAACACAACGGGCCCTCTCGTCAATGCGCATTTTCGGAATCAGCCTTTACGTCATCATCGCGCTGCTTTTTGCAGTACACGCGATCCGCAACCAGCAGAACATGTACTGGCTGCTGATCCTGTTTCTTTTCCCCGGGCTTGGCAGCCTCGTCTACTTCTTCGTCATTTATCTGCCGAGCCTGCGCCAGTCGCGCGGGGCGAGGGCAACAGGCCGGGCCATCTCGCAACTGGTCGACCCCAACCGCGCCGTGCGCGAAGCGCGCAACGATTTCGACCGCGCGCCGACCGTCGCGCACCGTATGCGCCTGGGCGCTGCGCTGCTCGACGCGGGCAACGCCGTCGAAGCGCTGGAGCACTACCAGGCGGCGGCCACCGGGCCGTTCGCATCCGATCCCGCGTTGCTCGAAGGTCTCGCACGCGCGCAGTTTGCCAATGGCAATACCGCAGCCACGCAGGAGACGCTGGAAAAGCTGTTCGCCCTCCAGCCTGTCGCCCGCCAGCAGCCGGATCCCTCCTTGTTGTATGCACGGGCGCTCGCCGCGAATGGCGCAGCGGGCACCCGCGCCGCGTTCGAAGCCGCGCTCTCGTGCGCGAGCGACGCCGCTCCGCGTTGTCTCTTCGCCGACTGGCTGGCAAAGCAGCCCGGTGACGCCGATCGCCAGCGCTCGCGCGAGCTTTACGCCGAGATCGTGCACGACGCGAAGCACTGGCCGCGTCACGCCCGCGAACACAATGGCGAGTGGCTGCAACGGGCTCAGGCCGCGTTGAGCCGATAGCGTGCCGAGCAGCGCCGCGGTGTCATGGTGTGCGCCGGTCATCGCGCCTGGAATCGATATGACATGACCTGCCGGATGCGTTCAGTCCGGCGTGTGCGCGTCCATGCGCGCGCACATGCGCCGGTAGGCGGCCGGCGTCATGCGGTACGCGCGGCGAAACCAGCGGCCGAGATGGCTCTGGTCGGCGAAACCCACTTCAGCCGCGACCCGCGCCGGCGTGTGGCCCGCCGCCAGCAGCCTGCGCGCGGCACGCAGGCGCAAGCGCACCAGGTACGCATGGGGCGACGTGCCGAATTCGCGCTGGAACAGGCGCGTCAGACGAAACCGGTCGATGCCCGAGCTATCGACGAGTTCGTCGAGCCCGATGTTCGCGCTCATGTGTTCGTGCAGCAGGTCGCGCACACGGGCAAGGGCGGGCGAAGCGGGGCGCGCCGCTGCGGTCGTATCGAGCAGATGGCCGCCCAGGCGCTCCAGCAAGCAGTCGAGCGCCTCGTCGCGCGCGAGCCGGCCTTCCTCGCCGTATAGCGCAAGAAACGCCCGGCGGATCGACTCGGTCAGGCGCGGGTCGTCAACGAGCGTCTGGCCGAAAGCGGCCGCCACGCCGCCCAGGCCCGCAATGTTCAGCCTGCGCGCCGCACGCTCGACCCACGGCTGCGGCAGGTACAGCATCGCGTAGGTGAAGCCGCCCGGTTCGGGCGCGTGGCCGTCGTGCAGCGCGCCCGGTTCGATCAGGATCGCGCGGCCCGGCACGCTCGTATGCAGCGACCGGTGACACTGAAAGCGCTGCACCCCCTGCTCCGTATAGCCGATCAGCATGTCGTCGTGATCGTGGGGGTCGTAGGCATGGCCCCTGAAATGCGCGCGCAGGCTCTCGATGCCCGTCTGCGCATCGCGCCGCGCGACGAGCCAGTGATCGTTCCGGCCCTCAGTCACCGTGGCGTTCGTCATGGCAAGCCTGGCTCCTCGTTTCCGATTCCTTTCCCAAGGGGACGAGTGTACGCCGGCCATGCGCGGAGGACAGAACGTGGCCTCGTCGGCGTGATCGGCGCCGGCTCTCGATCATCGGGTTCAATCGTCGAACTCGCCGGCCTGCAGCGCTTCGTCGAAATCCGTGATCCACGGGGCGAAGTGATCGGTGTCGTAGGTGGCCGTCTTGCCGTTGGCGATCCGTGTGACGGATACCTGGCGAATCGCCGCGCGCTCACCGCCGGCAGCGGTTTTCTCGTTGTCCGCGATCCGGAACTCGCCCAGGTCGAGCCCCCGGCTCGCGAGCACAGCCTTGACGTCTTCCTGCTCATCCCAGGAAAACTCGGCGAAGTCGTGGGCTGTCATGTTCGTCTCCTCCAGGGCGTCACCACGGGCTGCACGGCGCGACGGGCAATCCCTCGGCCTTCCAGCGCAACATGCCGCCAGCGAGATTGGCCACCTTGCCGAAGCCCGCCTTGGTCAGCAATACGCTTGCCTGCGCGGAGCGCACGCCGGAGCGGCACACGGCCACGACCGGCCGATCGCGATCGAGCTCGTCGATGCGCGACATCAGTTGCGAGAGCGGCACGAGTTTCGCGTCGGGCAGATGGCCGAGATGGTCGATGAACTCGGGCGCCTCGCGCACGTCGACGATCTGCAGCGCCGCCGCATGCTCCAGCAGCGCCATGGGCTCGATTTCCCATACGCCGCTGAAGCGCAGCGTGAGCGGCGCCCAGTCGGGCGTTTCCTGGATCGGCGCGTCGCCTTCCGGCTTGCCGCAGCGCAGGTTGGCGGGCACCGCGACGGCCATCTGCTTGGGGTGCGGCAAATTCAGGTTGTGCATGTAGCCCGCGAAGTCGCCGAGATCGACGTCGCCGCCCAGGCGCGGATTGAAGCGCCTCTCCTCCGCCACGCTCGTGACCGTGATGCCGCGATAGTCGTGCGCCGGGTAGAGCAGGCAGTCGTCGGGCAGCGTGAGAATCTGCTCGCGCACGGAAGTAAACAGCTGCTCCGCGCTCCCGCCCTGAAAATCGGTGCGGCCGCAGCCGCGTATCAGCAGGCTGTCGCCGGTAAAGGCCATGCTCGCGTCGTCGAGGACGTAGGTCAGACAGCCGCTGGTGTGACCAGGCGTGGCGCGCACTTCCAGATACCGTTTGCCGAAGGCGATGCGATCGCCGTGCCGCAGCGGACGGTTCACGCCCTCGGCGCCCACCGCGTCGGCGAGCGCGATCTGGCTCCCGCTGCGCTCGCGCAAACGCCACGCGCCCGTGACATGATCGGCGTGCACATGGGTATCGAGCGTCGCCTGCAGGCGCAAGCCCAGCTCCCGCAGCAGCGCGAGGTCGCGCGGCACCTGCTCGTAGACCGGGTCGATCAGCAGCGCCTCGCCGCTTTCGGGGTCGCCGAGCAGGTAGGTATAGGTAGACGATACGGGGTCGAAAAGCTGGCGAAATATCATCGCGGCTCTCTGCGAAAACAAACGCGTGGTTCGCTTTCCAGTATGCCGCATCCGGTTTCGGCCCGGCGGCTCCACGTGCGCGATCTACCCGCGTTTGTCCGGCAGAGAACCAAAGAGCCGCAAGGTCGCTCGCCGCGATGCGGCTCATCGATTGCCATTGCCCGGCTCACCCCTGTGCTTCGGGGCGAGCCGTGGGAAGTGACGTGCATTGTTGGCGATCAGTTACCCGTGCGCAACGTCCAGACCGTTGCCGCATTGGTAGTGTCGTCGACGGCGGCGAACTGCGAGTGGTGCTGGCTGTCCATGCCAAATGCGAGCCCGAACGCGGAACCCGTCGTGGGATCGACCGACATCTGCGCGACGAACTGGCCGTCCACGGTGAATTCGACGATCTCGCTGGGCTGTTGCGCGTCGGCGTTCACGGCGTCGCCATTGGCCGTGACGAGATGCCCGTTGGGCGCGAGCGCAAGGGCAAGCGGTCCGTGCAGGTGGGTATTGTCCTGATAGATCAGCCGCCCCACTCCGCCGCTATGATTCGCACCCGCCGCGCCGTAGACGGCGAATACCGCGTTGTCGCCTGTCGAAGCGACGTAGAGCACGTCGTGCTGGCCATCATAGGCGAGGCCCGTCGGGCCGACGACCAGCGCAGCCGGATCGGTGCGATGCATGTAGCCCGAAGCGACGATGGTCGAGGAGGGCAACTCCTTCACGCCGTCCTCGCCGATCGCAAGGTCTATCCGGGCGACGGTGCCGTCGAGCACGTCCGAGACGAAGACCTTCACGATTTGGCCGCCGTCGAGCACGGTGAGGTCCCAGGGGCCGTCGAGCAGCCGCGCATCTTTCAGTTCCTTGACGAGCCGGCCCTGCGGATTGATGACGAGAAGCGAGCCCGGCGCGATGACGTCCTTGCCGTTCGAGGTCGGCACGTTGCCCACCAGTACGAAGCCGCTTCGCAGCACGGCGAGCGCCGTCGTGAGACCAAGGTTGGCGCCCTGGAAGAACGTCACTGGCGGGCTATTCGGAACGAGCTTCACGATCGTCGTGCCGGTGCCTTGCAGATTCGATTTCGCGTTGAAGTTGGACACCACCACGTCACCGGGCTTGAGCGTACTCCATGAGGGCACGCCGAACGGTACGAATGCGATGCCGTACGGATTGACGTCGCCATTGGACGGCACGGTCGATGAAGTCGCAAAGGCCGGCGGCAGGATCGCCTGCAGGCCGTCGGCGCGCACGGTCCCAAGCGTCAGGGCGAAGAGCCCGGCGCCCAATGCGAGATGACGCAGTCGCGGCACGAACGCCGCCCGGTTCCGGCCGAAGTATGAACGACATGCAGACAACGAGCGGGAAGCTTTCATCTGACACCTCCTTCTCGCGGGGACGGTCCGGACGCCAGGACGACTCGCGCGGCCAGTGAACGCACCATGCTTCGCGCGCCCCGCGTTTTGCGTAAACGATCCAGCGGCGAGGCTATTCCGCTAGTCGCGCTTCAACGCTTTGCCATTCCGATTTTCGCTTTTGGCGAAACCGCAGGCGCCGAAAGCTGCTCCACCAGAAAATCCACGAACGCCCGCACCCGCGACGTCAAATAACGTGCATGCGGATACAGCAGGATGAACGGCCGGGTACGCCCTCCCTCCTCTCGCAGCACTTCCACGAGCCGGCCTTCGCGCAGGTCGTCGGCGACGACGAAGCGATACGTCTGGAACAGCCCCGCTCCCGCGCGCGCGAGCGTTACGCCGGCGAGCGCGTCGCCCGACGTTCCGTAACTTCCGCTCGTGATCACGTCGCCATCTTCATTGACATTGCCGTCGAACGTCCAGGCAAGATGGCGCCCACTACTTGGCAGTTCGAACTGTATGCATTCGTGCGACTGCAGATCCGCCACGGTCTTGGGCACGCCCGCGCGCTTCAGATAGGCGGGCGTGGCCACCACCACCATCTCCGCGTCTTCCAGCTTGCGCGCCACCAGGTTGGAATCGGCGGGCGCGCGCCCGCGGATCGCCAGGTCGAAGCCTTCGTCGGCGAAGTCGATGTTGCGGTTGCTCAGATGCGTGTCGACCTGCACCTCCGGATAGCGCTCGCGAAACGCCGGCAAGAGCGGCAGCACGCGATAGTGCCCGTAGGGCGTGGGCATGCTGATGCGCAGCACGCCAGCCGGCGTGGTCTGTTCGCCTGTGACTTCGCGCTCCGCGTCCACGAGTTGCGAGAGCGCCTGGCGGCACTGCTCGAAGTAGCGCCGCCCCGCATCGGTCAGGCGAATCTGGCGCGTCGTGCGCACGAACAGGCGCACGCCGAGCCGCTCTTCGAGCCGCGCCACGGACCGGCTCACCGCGGCGGGCGTGACGCTCGCCGCATTGGCCGCCAGCGTGAAGCTGCCCAGCTCCGCCGCCTGGCAGAACAGTTCGATGCTGCCCAGCAGCAGATCGTCGAATTTGCGTTGCATGCCCTTTTCTCCTGATGGCTCCAGCTCGCGCCAGATGCTTTAGTTCTATTCTGATGCGTCCAACATGAGGCGAATACGCATCGCCACTCGAGGAGAACATGGTGTCCGTCGAACAAAAACTTGCCGATCTCGGTCTCGCTCTGGCCGCCGCGCCGCAACCGCTCGGCAACTACAAGGCCAGAAGGCTTTCTCGAGCAGCCTGCCGTGCTCGACGCCGCATCGGATCTTTTCGCCGCCGTGCTCGGCGAGAAGGCCGGGCACGCGCGCTCCGCGTTCTCGCATGCGCGACTGCCCCTCGATCTGCCCGTCGAACTCGTGGTGATCGCGCAGATTCTGCCTGCCTGCAGCCGTCTTTGCCGCCGCCTAAAGGAACATCGGCACGCGCATCCATCGCGCGTGCCGATGTTCCCGTTTGCGTCGATCAAATGCCGCTCAAGCCCATACCGACTGCAGCCGTGCGATGCTCTCGCGCGTCTCGCGCTCCAGTTGCGCCACCAGCTCCGCCGCCGGCAACGCGCGCGCGAGCGGCGCGGCCTGGCCCGCCCACTGCGCCCCGTAGCCGAATTCACCCCTGGCCTTCGCAGCCGCGATCAGCGCCTTGCCCGCGTCGTACGTAATCGGATAAGACGGAACGCGCGGCGCCTTCGGATCCTCGCCAAGCGCGGTGAAGCGATTGACGATGCTGCGCGCAAGGCGCCCCGAGATTGCCGAGGTGAACGTCGTATGGCGCGCGGGGTCGCCGAGCAAGGCGGCGCGATAGCCTTCGTCGGCCGCGCTCTCCGGGCAGGCCACGAACGCCGTGCCCAGTTGCGCCGCCTGCGCGCCCAGCGCGAGCGCGGCCGCGATGCCTGCGCCGTCCATGATGCCGCCCGCCGCGATCACGGGCACGTCGAATTCGCTCACCAGCAGGCGCGTGAGCGCGAACGTGCCGAGGCCGTCGTCGCGGGCGTTCTGATCGAACACGCCGCGATGGCCGCCCGCCTCCACACCCTGCGCGACGATCGCATCCACGCCCGCCTCCACCGCTGCGGCCGCTTCGTCGAGATTCGTTGCGCTCGCAAACAACCGGACGCCCGCGTGCTTGAGCTCGGCGATCACCGCATCGGGCGGCAGGCCGAAATGGAAGCTCACCACGGCCGGCTTCTCTTCCAGCAGCATGGACTGCATGGCCTTGTCGACGACGAAGCTCATGTAGATCTCCGAGAGCGAGGCAGGCGGCTTCGCGCCGTATTGCTCGAACACCGGCGCGAGCCAGTCGAGCCACGCGCGCTCCACGGCCGCGTCGGGCGTGGCCGGGCGATGGCAGAACACGTTGACGTTGAACGGCTTCGCCGTCAGCTCGCGCGTCTGGTGGATCGCGCGACGCGCGTTCTCCGCGTTCATCGCGGCCACGCCCAGCGAACCGAGCGCGCCCGCATTCGACACGGCGGCGGCCAGCGCCGGCGTGGTAGTGCCCGCCATGGGCGCCTGGATGATCGGCTTCTGAATGCCGAGCGAGCGCAGCAACGCCCGCTGGTCCACTTGAGTGCTCATGTTGCGTTCCCTCCGGATCCGTTCCCGTTTCAAGCGTGAGCGCGGCGCTGGGCCCAGTGCGCGAGTCCGCCGCATGCGACCAGCAGCGCGCCGGTCGCGAAGAACACGGCGTGCAGACCGAAGTGAACGCCGACCACGCCGCCGATCACCGGCCCCACCACCTGGCCGCTGAATTGCGCCGACTGCAAATAGCCGAGCATGCGGCCCGTTTTGCTTTCGTCTACCGACTGCCGCGCGAGCTTGCCGATGGAAGGCAAGAGCCCCGCGAGCGTCATGCCCATCACCACGCGCAGGCCCGCGAGCTGCCACCAGTGTGTGACGAACGCTTGCGGCACCATCGCGAGCCCGGTGAGCACGAGGCAGGCGACGATCACGCGCCAGCTCCCGAAGCGGTCGGCCAGTGCGCCGAGGCGCGCCGCCGTGAGCATGCTGCCAAGCGCCGAGCATGCCATGACCACGCCCGCCACGCGCGCGAGATGCGCCGCGCCCACGCCCAGACTGCCGATATACACCGTGATGACGGGCTCGATCGACATGTTGGCGAGCAGCACCATCATCGCGGTCACGAGCAGCGCGGCCACCACCGAATAGTCGGGGCGGCGCGCACCGCTGCCCGAACCGGCCGCCGCGTTGCTTGCGTGCGGTTTCGCGTCGCTTTCGGGATGAAACTCTTCCTTCACGACAAAGATGGTCAGGAGCGCCGCCACGGCGATCATCGCGCCGCCGGCGAAAAAAGTGCCGCGAATGCCGATCCAGCCGGGCAGCACGCCGCCCACCAGCGGCCCGACGAGATTGCCCGCGAGCGCGCCCGTGGAAAGAATGCCGAGCGCCCAGCCCGCGCGCTCGCGCGGCGCCTGGGTGCCGACCATCACCGTGGAAGCCGACGCGTAGCCACCTACGAGGCCGGCGATCAGACGCAGCGCGACGAGCTCGTACACATTGTGCGCCACGCCGATCAACGACATCACCACGGCCATGCCGATGGCCGCGCGCACGAGCATGGGCTTGCGGCCATAGCGGTCGGCAAGGCGGCCCCAGATCGGGGCGGTGAGCGCCGTGCCGAGGAAGGTCGCGCCGAATGCCACGCCCGACCACTGGATCACGGCGGACTGCGAGCTCACGCCGAGCTGCCGAACGTAGAGCGGCAGGAATGGCAGCAGCATGCTGAGGCTCACGAGCGTCGTGAACGAGCCGATCACGCACACGACGAGATTGCGCCGCCAGTACTGCGCATTGCGCTCCGAGTAGCCGCGCGGTTGCGGCTTTGACTGCCGCAGCGCAGCCGCGGGCGAGGAAACAGTGGTATTCACTTGGCCCTCAACGCAGAGAAGAGATCGACGAAGAGCGCGAGCCCGAACGCCGCATGGGAGCCAGTCTAGGTTAGATCGCGCAGCGAGAGAATCGCCGCGATACGTAAGTCATTCTTCCGTGAGGCGAACGAATGGTGAAGATGTGCTCAATCGGCGTCGGTAATGCGCCGGGCCTCCTCGAAGTACTCGCGTAGCCGGGGCGCGGCGAAATCGACGAAACTGCGCACCTTGGGCACCGAGAGGCGCCCGTGCGGCGTGACGAGATTCGCCGGCAGCGGCCCATGCTCGCTGTCGCGCAGGACGATCCGGAGCCGGCCCGCCTCGACCTCTTCGGCCACGTGATAGGAAAAGAGCCGCGTGACGCCATGCCCCGCCACGGCCGAAGCCCGCGCCGCGCGTATGGTATTCACGATGAAGCGCGGCGAGAATTGCACGACCTGGGGCAGCGCGGTCTGACGCGCCGCCGGGAAGCTCCACGAGTCGAGCCCGAAATGCGTCATCGAGATGATCGGGTGGCTCGCGAGATCGGCGGGCGTCTCGATAGCCGGATGCGTGGCGAGATAGTCGGGCGAGGCGACCACCACGCGCCGCACCTCGCCCACCGGGATGGCGACGAGCGTCGAATCCTGCAGATGCGCAATGCGCAACGCCACGTCGATGCCCTCGTCGATGAGGTTCGCGGGCCGGTCGAGCAGGTGCAGACGGATCGACACCTCGGGGTTGCGGTCGATGAACGCCTCGATCATCGGGCGCAGCACTTCTTCGCCCACGGCCACCGCCGCCGTGACGCCCAGCAGCCCGCGCGGCGCGGAGCGTTCGTCGGCGGCGAGCAGGTCGGCTTCCTCGAGATCGGCGAGAATGCGCCGGCATGCCAGCGCATAGCGCTCGCCCGCCTCGCTCAGGCGGATCGTGCGCGTGGTGCGGTACAGCAGCGCCGTGCCGGTGTGCTCCTCGAGGAACGCAATGGCCCGGCTCACCGCGGCGGGCGAGCGGCCCAGCCGGCGGCCCGCGCCCGCGAGACTTCCCTCGTCGAGCGTGGCGACGAAAACCTTCATGGCGTCGATTCGGTCCATTGCGCGTTCTGGCTTGCGGTCGCTTCGCTCTGTGAATTCCGCGTCGATCTTAGCGGATATCGCGCAGGCGTTAAAATCGGCGCTTCCACTTTTGCGGCAATCGATCACTCATGAAGTGTCCTACCCTCTCGCCGGTCCTCGCTGCCTTCGCTGCCATGGCGCTGGTCGCAACGCCCGCCCTTGCCCAGACGTCGTCGGGCGATCCGAATTCGAAGCGCGACTGCGCGATCGGTTATGTGACGGGCGTGGCAGGCTCGGCGCAAAGCGTGCGCGACTATCTGGCCACGCCCGACCGCGACCGCATTCGCTACCTCAAGGACAACGAGATTCAATGCAAGATCGCCGACGACGACAGCCACGCGTCCGGCTGCACCGGCGTCACGCTATTGAAGAACGAGAAGGTGAGCGTGTACGACGATAGCGACCCCGCCACCACCGCCATCGTCGTGCGCGTCGAACTCGATCGCGGCACCTACCCGGTGATCATCGTCGCGCCCAAAAACGAGGTGAGGTGCGACGAGTGAGCGGAACGTAGTTAGCCTGGCAGTTAACGCGCGCTGCGCTCGCACGCCGCGATTTCCGCCTCAGTCACGCCCGCCATGCGCGCGGCATCGACGATCTGCGACCAGCTCGTCGCATCCACGGGAATGCCCTGCGCTTCGCGCTGCCGCCGCGTCGCGTCCTCGCGCTCGCCGGGCAGCAGGATCTCGTCGACACCCGCTGCGCGCCGCGTGGCCTTCAGCCATTCCACGAACGCGAGCGCTTCGTGCTCGCGCGAGGGCGCGTCGAACGCCGCCGGATCGACGATCACCGACGTCATGCAATTGACGATCGCGTGCGTGGAGACGATGGTTTGCTCGCGCGTGGTGAAGCCGCCCGAGAGCGCGCCCGCCAGAATTTCGCACATCGCGGCGAGCCCCGAACCCTTATGGCCCGCCACCGCGCCGCCGAAAGCGCGCAGCGCACCGTGCTGCGTATCGCTGAACAGCGCGCCCGGATCGCGCGTGGGGCGGCCATCGCTGTCGATCAGGGCGTCGGCTGGCACATCCACGCCCTTGTTGTAGGCCACGCGCACTTTCCCCGCGGCAATCGCGCTCGTGGCGAAGTCGAGCACCAGCGGCGAGCGCCCCTCGAGCGGAAACGCCGCGCAAAACGGATTGGTGCCGAAGCGCCGGTCGATGCCGCCGAACGGCGCGACGAGCGGATCGCCCGCGACGTTGACGAAGTGGAACGACACGAGCCCGGCGCGCGCGCATTGCTCCGCCCAGTGCCCGATACGTCCGATGTGATGCGCGTTGCGCAGGCCGAGTGCACACACGCCGAGCGATTTCGCGCGCTCGATGCCGTGTTCCATCGCCTCGAACGCCGTGACTTGCCCGAAACCGCGCCCGCCTTCGATCGTGAGCACCGCGCCCGCGTCGCGCGCGACCTGCGCGTGCGCGTTCAGTTTGAGCTCGCCTTCGCGGCACGACAGCATATAGCGCGGAATCATGCCCACGCCGTGCGAGTCGTGCCCGGCGAGATTGGCTTCGACGAGATGATCGGCAACCAGCGTCGCCTCGCGCGCCTCGCTGCCGGCCGCGCGCCAGCTGGCGACGACGAAGGCGTGCAGCGCACGAGCCTCGATAACGACTTCTGAACCTTTTGCAGCAGCGGCATTCGACATGTACGTGACCCTGTGTATGGCAGCGGAGTAAGAGGCCGCGCCTTCGTGGTTACGTGCTTACGTGCGCGGCGCGTAAGCCGGTTGGTCGACGCGGCTGGCCTCGGGAGCCTCAAGCGGCTCGACGCGTCCGACAATCACAAGATAGCTCACCGCGCCGAGCACGCAAAACCCACCGGCGACCACGAGCGGAATCGTGAACGAGCCGCGCGTGAGCTGCAGCATCACGCCGGTAAACGTCGTCAACGCGATGCCTGCGAGATTCGACGCGAAGTTCTGAATGCCCGCCAGCGAAGCGACATGCCGCGGCGTGGGCGCGACGTCGGCAGGCAGCGACCATATGCTGGCCGCCGCAGCCGCGAGGCTCCCATAAGCAATCGCGAAGAGTGCGAGCATTACATAGATATCCTGAACAACGCCGGTTAGCGTGATCACGGACGAAAGCAGCATGCCGCCGACGATGCACGTCTTGCGCGCAGCCGTCAGGCTCCAGCCGCGCTTCACGAGTGCATCGGAAAGCCAGCCGCCCAGCCAGCCGCCCGGTATCGAGGCGATGGCGGGCAAAGTGCCGAGCGTACCGAGCGACTTGAGCGAGAAACCGCGCGCCTCGACGAGATAGCTCGGGAACCACGTAATGAAGAAGTAAATGACGAAGTTCAGGCAGAAGAAGCCGAGCATCATGCCCCACACGGTGCGGTAGCGGAACAGGCCGCTCCAGCGTATCGAGGCGGCGGCCGGCGCGGGGGCGCGCGGCTTGTCGAGTGCGGCCCGCGCCTCGGGTTCCCGGTACATCACGATCCAGCCCAGGATCCACACGAGCCCGAGCGCGCCGGTAATCACGAACGACGCCTTCCAGCCCCACGCGGCCATGATGGCGGCCACGAGCGGCAGCGAGAGTGCGGAGCCCACGCGCGAGCCGCTGTCGAAGATGCTCGTGGCGAGCGCGCGTTCATCGCGCGAGAACCATTGGCTCACGAGCTTCGCGCACGACGGATACGCCCCCGCCTCGCCCACGCCGAGCATGAGCCGGCAGCCGAACATCGCCGCGAAGCCGCCCGCCACCGCGGTGGCCGCGGTGAACACCGACCACCAGCCCACGGCGAACGGCAATGCGATGCGCGCGCCGGCCCGGTCGACGAACCAGCCAAACGGCAGTTGCATCACGGCGTAAGTCCAGAAGAAGCCGCTGAGCAGCAGCCCCATGGCGGCAGGACCAATGCCGAGGTCCTTCATGATGTGCGGCGCCGCAACCGCGAGATTGGCGCGGTCGATGTAGTTGACCGCTATCGCCAGAAAACAGAAGAAAATGACCAGCCAGCGCGATTTTTCCTTCATCGAAAGCACTCCTTCTGAATGTGGCGTCGTCTCCTCCTCGAGTTGCGGCGCCTGTCCGAGTCGCTCCTGCTCTACATGACCGCCCCCAAATGCCAGGGTACGAATTCGTTCTGGCCGTAACCGTGCAGCTCGCTCTTCGTGCGCTGCCCGGAGGCCGTCGCGAGCATCAGCTCGAAGATCGCAGCACCGGCCTCGTCCACGCTTTGCTCGCCGTCCAGAATGCGGCCGCAGTTCAGGTCGATGTCTTCTTCCTGGCGTCGCCACAGCGCGCTGTTGGTGCCGAGCTTGAGCGACGGCGAAGGCGCGCAGCCGTAGGCCGAGCCGCGGCCCGTCGTGAAGCAGATCAGGTTGGCGCCGCCCGCCACCTGGCCTGTGGCGGACACCGGGTCGTAGCCCGGCGTATCCATGAACACGAGACCCTGGGCGCGCACGGGCTGCGCGTATTCGTAGGTTTCGACGAGCCGCGTCGTCCCGCCTTTCGCCACCGCGCCGAGCGACTTTTCGAGAATGGTCGTGAGGCCGCCCGCCTTGTTGCCGGCAGACGGGTTGTTGTTCATGTTGGCTTCCATGCGCGCACAATACGCTTCCCACCAGCGAATGCGCGCCACCAGCTTTTCACCCACCTCGCGCGACACCGCGCGCCGCGTGAGCAGATGCTCGGCGCCGTAGATTTCGGGCGTTTCGGAGAGGATCGCCGTGCCGCCGTGCATGACGAGCCGGTCCACGGCCGCGCCGAGCGCCGGGTTCGCGGAAATGCCGGAATAGCCGTCCGAGCCGCCGCACTGCAAGCCGACCATGAGGTGACGCGCATCGACCGGCTCGCGCGTCACGCGGTTCGCATCGGCCAGCAGCGCACGCACCTGTTCGATGCCCGCTGCCACCGTGCGCGCGGTGCCGCCCGTCTGCTGGATCGTCATGGTCGAGAGGCGCGTACTGCGCTCGAGTTGTTCCGCTTCCACGAGACCGTCGATCTGATTCGTCTCGCAGCCGAGCCCGACGATCAGCACGGCGTAAAAGTTGGGGTGCCGCGCATAACCCGCGAGCGTGCGGCGCAACACCGTGATCGGCTCGCCCTCGGCCGCTAGCGCACAGCCTTCGCCGTGCGTGAGCGCCACCACGCCATCCACGTTGGGGAACGCTTCCAGCGCTTCGGGGTGGATGTCGCGGCGAAAGTGATCGGCAATCGCGCGCGCGACCGTGGCCGAGCAGTTCACAGACGTCAGGATGCCTATGTAATTACGCGTCGCGACGCGACCATCCGCGCGCCGAATGCCGAGAAACGTGGCCGGTTGCGCAGCGGCGGGCGTGTCGTGCGCGTCCACGCCGAAGGCGTAGTCGCGCTCGAAATCGCCCATCGAGAGATTCTGCGTATGCACGTGTTCGCCGCAGCGAATCGGCCGGCTCGCAAAGCCGATGATCTGCCCGTAGCGACGCACCGGCTCTCCTGGCTCGATGTCGCGCAGCGCGACCTTGTGGCCCGGCGGAATCATGCCCGCGACCGTTTGGTCGCCATAGAGTGCCGAGCCAGGCATCAACTGCCCGCGCGCGATGGCAACGTCGTCGCGCCGATCGAGGAGAATGAGCGCGGACGAAAGCGAGGCGGAGTCGAGAAGTGTCATAGCCGGTCTCCGTAAGCAGCGCCGCGCACGCCAACGTAAAGCGAGTACAGCGACGTGCTGGCTGCAATGAATAGGCGATTGCGATTCGGGCCGCCGAACACGAGATTCGCGACCGTCTCCGGCACGAGAATCTTGCCGAGCAGCGTGCCATCGGGCGCATAGCAGTGGATGCCGTCGCCCGCGCTCGTCCAGACGTTGCCATGCTCGTCCACGCGCATGCCGTCCGGCACCCCAGGCGAAACGTCCGCGAATAACCGCCCGTTGTGCAACCCGCCGTGCGGATCCACGTCGAATACGCGGATGTGATGCGGGCCGTTCTCGATATGCGACGCGCCCGAGTCGGCCACATAGAGCCGCAATTCATCGGGCGAGAAGGCGAGCCCGTTGGGCTTCATGAAGTCGTCGGCCATGCGCTGCACCACGCCCGTATCGGGCGCCACGCGATACACATGGCATGCGCCGATCTCGCTCGGCGCGCGAAAGCCCTCGTAGTCGCCGAGAATGCCGTAGTCGGGGTCGGTGAACCAGATCGAGCCGTCCGAATGCACGATCACGTCGTTGGGAGAATTCAGCCGATGACCTTCGTAGCGGTCGGCAATGACGGTGATGCGCCCGTCGTGCTCCGTGCGCGTGACGCGTCGCGTGCCGTGCTCGCAGGTCACGAGCCGGCATTCGCGGTCGAGCGTGTTGCCATTGCTGAAATTCGAGTTCGCGCGGAACACGCCCGTGCCGATGCCGGGCACCCAGCGCATCATCCGGTTGTTGGGAATGTCGCTCCAGACAAGAAAGTCGCCGGCGGGAAACCACACCGGTCCTTCCGCCCACATGCAGCCGCCCGCGAGCTTCTCGAACTGCGCGTTGGGCTGCAGCAGCATGCGAAAGCGCGCATCGTGGATTTCGTATTCGTGGGGATTCATCGTTCCGGCCTCGTACCGTCAGGGTCAGGTCACGGCGACGCGCGTGACCCGTCGCTCACTGCCGCGCCGGTTTATTAAATACTAGTTGAATAGGCCTGTGAAGATTTTCTTCAAGCGCCTGGAATGTGGTTTACCCGTGTTTCCCCGCGAGCCTGTGTGGCGATCAGGTTTTGTCGAACACCTGGTCCAGGTCGTAAACGAGCAGGAACACGCAGCCCGTGTCGCTATGAAATCCTGCGTCGACGGTGCCCCGTTCGGCAATGCCCACGTATCCCGCAGTGAGCCGCCGGCCGTTTTGCACGGCCTCGCCTTCGAGCATGTAGATGAACTCGGGGCCCGTATGGCGGTGATCAGGGAACGTTGCCCCTGCAGCGAACCGGACCAGTTGCATCACGCGGCCATCTGCCTTGCCGAGGTTCTTCACCTCCACGCCTGGCGCGAAGCGGGAGGGCACCCATGGCAGGCTCGCTGAATCGATGCCTGAGAACCCAGGCGCGAGCGACGGGTCGTTTGCCATGACGGTGCCCTCGTGTGCGCGGGTGCGCGTTATTGCGCCTTCGCGTCGGCAGCGGCGAGCATGGCGTCGGCGATGCGAGACTCGCCGCTCGATTTGAGCGCGTCGCCCGCGCCGCGAATATCGCGCTCTTCCTTGTTCTGGCTGAGCTTGCTCTTGCCGACCAGACGCGTGATCTCGATCTCCACGCCGACGATCGCCTTGACGAGCGTGTCCGTGTAGTCCTTGGGCGCATCGGCCATCTTCCAGGGCGTGGGCTGCGTGGCTTCGTGCGTGCGCGTCAGGCGGCCAATCACGCCGCGCACGTAGCGCTCGTCGTCGAGAATCTTGATGCGCCCGTGAGCATGGACCACGACGTAATTCCAGGTCGGCACCTGCTTGTGCGCCTCGTGCTTGCTCGGATACCAGTTCGGTGAAATATACGCGTCGCCCGCGCGAAAGATCACGAGCACGTCGTCGCCGTTCGCCACGTCCTGCCAAACCGGGTTGGCCCGCGCGACGTGCGCACGCAGCACGCCCAACTCGCCCTCGCCCGCCGCGAGTTCAAAGGGGATGTGATTGGCATCGAGCCCGCTTTTGCCCTGCGTGACCAACGTGCCGAACGGATGTTGGGCGATGCAATCGTGCAGAACGTCTTTGCGGTTTTCGGCGAAATGGGCTGGTACGTACATGCGTTTGTCCCTGCTCGTAAGGTGATGGGCGAGCGCGGCCGCAGCCGCCACAAACCCGAGTCTGCCGCAAAAGTGGTTTATTCTATAGATCCAGTTTATTCATATCCCAGTGAACCAGAATCATGCCCAGAACCGCGCAGGCCGCCGAGATGCCATCGTTCGGCACGCTGGACCGGGAGGCCGGCAATCTCAGCCGCCAGGTCGCAGAGGCGCTGCGCGAAGCGGTGCGCAAAGGCGATCTGCGGCCCGCCGATGCGCTGCCTTCCACTCGCGCGCTCGCCGCTTCGCTCCGGGTCGCGCGCGGTACGGTGGTCGAGGCCTACGAACAGCTGATAGCCGAAGGCTTTCTTGAATCGAAAGCCGGGGCAGGTACCCGCGTGGCGCTCGCACTGGCGGAGCCGCCCGCGCGCGAGCCCCGCGTGGCTTCATCGCAGGCGGCGCAAGCCGGGCTGCCGGAGCGCGCCGAAGCGTTCGCCAGGATCGGACGCGAGTTCAAGCCGCTTCCTCCAGTACCGTTTGCCATATCGGTGCCAACGGGTATGACCGCCCCCGGCGACGTCTGGCGCCGGCTCGGCAACCGTCTGCGCGCGCGGGGCCCCGCCTCGCCGACCGGCTATGCCGACCCGCTGGGCGCCCTGGCGCTGCGCGAAGCGATTGCCGATTATGTGCGCAAGTCCCGCTCGGTGCGCTGCGAAGCGGATCAGGTCATCGTGACGAGCGGCACCCAGCAGGGGCTCTTTCTCGCAAGCCAGGTGCTGCTGGGGCCGCGCGACCAGGCGTTGGTCGAGAACCCGGCCTATCGTGGCGTCACCGCCATCCTCGAAAGCCTGCCCTACCGCGACGCCATGGTGCGCGTGCCCGTGGACGCCGAGGGTCTCGACGTCGAGGCCGGCATTCGCATGGCTCCGAAGGCGCGCGTGGCGTTCGTCACGCCTTCGCATCAATATCCGCTCGGCATGCCGCTGAGCATGGCGCGGCGCGCGGCGTTGCTCGCCTGGGCGCGCTCGGCCCATGGCTGGGTCGTCGAAGACGACTACGACAGCGAACTGCGCTACGAGGGCTCTCCGTTTCCGGCGCTTCAGGGCCTCGCGCCCGATCGCGTGGTGTATCTCGGCACCTTCAGCAAGATCTTGTTTCCGTCACTGCGGCTTGGCTACGTCGTCGTGCCGCCCAGCCTCGTAGATGCGTTCTGCGGCGCGCGCGTGCTCATGGACCGCCATCCGCCGACGGCCGATCAACACGTGCTCGCCGCCTTCATGACCGAGGGGCACCTCGAGCGACACGTCCGCAAGGTGCGCAACGTCTATGCCGAGCAGCGGCTCAGCCTGATCGAAACGCTCGAAGCGCTTTTGCCCCGTGAACTCGCGTGGATCGAGCCTGGCGATCAGGGCATGCATCTCGTGCTCTGGCTCGCCGCGAGGCTGGACGATCACGAAATCGTGCGGCTTGCAGCGAACGAGGGTATCGCGGTGCGCGCAGCGTCGCCGATGTTCGCCGCGGGCACCGCACGCCCAGGGCTCATCCTGGGTTTTGGCGGCTTTATCAGCGCGCAAATGAAAGCGGCCGCGGAGCGCCTCGCCGCCGTGATCGCCACGGCGGCGACATGAAGCATCGCTAAGCGCTTCGGGCTACTGGATATCGCTGCGACTTGCTCAATTCGATAGCGAGGAAGTCGACGAAAGCCCGAATGCGCGTGGACAACTGGTGCCGCTGCGCATACACGGCGTAGATATCCGCACCGGGCGTTTCATACTCGGGCAGCACGACCACGAGCCGCCCGTCCGCCAGATACTCGTTGATGTCCCATTCCGCGCGCATCAAAATGCCATGCCCGTCCAGCGCCCACTTCACGGCAATCTCGCCGTCGTTGGTCGTGAGATTGCCATTGATCCGGACGGCTTCCGATTTGCGCGCATTGCCGCGCTCGTGCGAAAGCCGCCACACGCCATAGGCTTCGTCGCCCTGACGAATGCTGATGCAGTTGTGCTTGACGAGGTCGTGCGGCGTGGCGGGCGTGCCCCGGCTCGCGAGATAGGCGGGCGAAGCGCAGAGCAAACGCCGGTTCGCTGCGAGACGCCGCGCGATCACGCGCGTATCGGGCGGCTCGCCGAAGCGGATGCAGACATCGTATGAATCTTCCGTGAGCGGCGGCGGCATGACCGAAAGCTGAAGCTGCACGGAAACCTGTGGATACTGCGCGACGAAACGCGAAAGCGCGGGCCCGATATGGCTGCGCCCAAAGCCGAGCGTCGCGTTCACGCGCAGCAAGCCCTTGGGATGCTTCTTCGAGCCGCCCAGCAGCTCGCCCAGCTCGTCGATCTCGTCGAGAATGCGGCGCGCGTGCTCCAGGTACACCTCGCCCTCTGGCGTCAGCATCATGCGGCGGGTCGTGCGGTTCACGAGCGGCACG
Source organism: Paraburkholderia sp. BR10872 (assembly GCF_040965835.1). Lineage (NCBI taxonomy): Bacteria > Pseudomonadati > Pseudomonadota > Betaproteobacteria > Burkholderiales > Burkholderiaceae > Paraburkholderia > Paraburkholderia sp. BR10872. The sequence goes on along the minus strand of NZ_JBFRCN010000036.1, from coordinate 68,268 downwards.
CCGGCGCGCTCCTCCATTTGCGCGAGCCGCTTGCTCACGGCGGCGGGCGTGAGGCCCAGTTCGCGCGCGGCGGCGCTCAGGCTGCCCGAGGAGGCGAGCGTCGAGAAAAAGCCAAGATCGGCGGGTAGAACGGTGTCGGTCACGGTCGCCACTTGTGAATTCAAGTTAAGGATGCTTTGAGTCTAGCACCGGTTTTTGAACCGGGAGTTCGGTAAAGTGAACCCACACTGGCCTCACTTCACAGGAACGAGACATGAAGACCTATCGCATCGCGACCATTCCCGGCGACGGCATCGGCAAGGAAGTCGTGCCCGCGGGCAAGGAAGTGCTGGAAGCGCTTGCGAAAACCACGCAGCGCTTCGCGTTCGAATTCGAAAACTTCGACTGGGGCGCCGACTACTACCGCCAGCACGGCGTGATGATGCCGGCCGACGGGCTCGACGCCATCCGCAACAAGGACGCCATTCTGTTCGGTTCCGCGGGCGACCCCGACGTGCCCGACCACATCACGCTCTGGGGCCTGCGCCTGAAGATCTGCCAGGGCCTCGATCAGTACGCGAACGTGCGCCCAACGCGCATCCTGCCCGGCATCGACGCGCCTCTGAAGCGCTGCAAGCCCGAAGACCTCAACTGGGTGATCGTGCGCGAGAACTCCGAAGGCGAGTATTCGGGTGTGGGCGGCCGCGTGCACCAGGGGCATCCGCTCGAAGCCGCGACCGATGTCTCGATTCTCACGCGCGCCGGGGTCGAGCGCATCCTGCGCTTTGCGTTCCGCCTCGCGCAGTCGCGCCCGCGCAAGCTGCTCACGGTCATCACCAAAAGCAACGCGCAACGCCATGCCATGGTGATGTGGGACGAGATCGCGCAACAGATCTCGAAGGAGTTCCCGGACGTGAAGTGGGACAAGGAACTGGTGGACGCCGCCACGGCGCGCATGGTCAACCGCCCGGCTTCGCTCGATACGATCGTCGCGACCAACCTGCACGCGGATATTCTCAGCGACCTCGCCGCCGCGCTCGCGGGCAGCCTGGGCATCGCGCCGACCGGCAACATCGACCCCGAGCGGCGTTATCCGTCGATGTTCGAGCCGATCCACGGTTCGGCCTTCGACATCATGGGCAAGGGACTGGCGAATCCGATCGGCACGTTCTGGTCGGTCGCGATGCTGCTCGAGCACCTCGGCGAGACCGAAGCCGCCGCTCATGTGATGCAGGCCATCGAGACCGTGACCGCGAACCCCGCGCTGCACACCGGCGACCTGGGCGGCAAGGCGACCACGGCGCAGGTCACGGCCGCGGTGTGCGAACTCGTCGAGAAGGCGGCCGTCGCTGCCTGAGCGCTAGCGCGCCGTTAAAAAAGCAGACACGGGGGCGCGTGACACCAAAAATACCCGCATGCCCCCGCCGAACCCTCCAGGGAGGAGACACGTGAATTCGGATACCGAAGCAATCGTCACGCGCAAGCTCATGTGGCGCATCATCCCGTTCGTCATGCTGCTCTATTTCGTGAGCTTTCTCGACCGGGTCAACGTGGGCTTCGCGGCAATGACGATGAACAAGGCGATCGGCCTCTCGCCCACGGCGTTCGGCCTCGGCGGCGGCCTCTTCTTCATCGGCTACTTTCTGTTCGAAGTGCCTTCGAATCTCATCTTGCACCGCGTCGGCGCGCGCATCTGGATCGCGCGCGTCATGGTCACGTGGGGCATCGTTTCGGCGGCGTCCGCCTTTGTGACCGGCCCCACCAGTTTCTATGCGCTGCGCTTTTTGCTCGGCGTAGCGGAGGCGGGCTTTTTCCCCGGCATCATCCTTTACCTGAGCCTCTGGTTCCCGACGAAGCAACGCGCGGCAGCCGCGGCGTGGTTCATGGCGGCGGCGCCGATTTCGACGGCGCTCGGTTCGCCGATTTCCGGCGCGCTCATGCAATTGCCGACCCTGTTCGGGCTCGCCAACTGGCAGCTGCTCTACGTGATCGAAGCGGTTCCCGCTGTGCTGCTCGGTTTCGTGGTCCTGAAAGTTCTCACCGATGCGCCTTCGAAAGCACACTGGCTGAAGCCGCAAGAACGCGACTGGCTCATGGCAAAGCTCGCCGACGAAGCGAGAACGCGCGAAGGCCACGCAGGCCACACAGCCGGGGCGCTGAGCGCCCTGCGCGACCCGCGCGTGCTGGCGCTCGCGCTGATCTACTTCGGCACCTCGGCCGGCCTGTACACGCTGGGCCTGTGGGCGCCGCTCATCATCCGGCAATATGGCTTCAGCGCGCTCGAAACCGGGCTGCTGAACGCGATTCCGAGCATCGTGGCGGTCGTCGCCATGATTCTCTGGGCGCGGCACTCCGACCGCACCGCAGAGCGCACCTGGCACGTCGTGATTCCCTGCGTGCTCGCATGCGTGGGCTTCCTCTTCGCGGGGCAGGCCAGCACCGCGCTGATGATCGTGCTGGCGCTCGTGGTGGTCAATGTCGGCATCAGCGCCGCCAAGGCGCCGCTCTGGGCCATGCCCAGCATGTTCCTCTCCGGCGCCGGGGCCGCAGCGGGCATCGCCATGATCAATTCGATCGGCAACCTCGGCGGGTTCGTCGGGCCCGCCGTGATCGGATGGCTGAAAACCCAGACCGGGAGTTATGCCGCGGGCTTGTACGTCGTTGGCGCGACGCTCGCGCTTTCCGCGGTCGTGACGTTGATGCTGAGCCGCAAGGCGAGCCAGCCGGTGATGGCGCAGGTAAGGCACGATCACTGAAAGCAGGCAGGCCCTTGCGCGGGCATCGGCCGAGTTTTGCCGATTCTGGCGCACGTTGAGTGCGCTTGCACTATGTGCGCTAGCGCACGGAGCAGGCCGCGCGGAGTCACTATCCTCGCCGGGTGCCCGAGAGACCCGGCGCGAGCCCTCACGTTCGTTTCGCCAAACGGTATCGCCAGTGCGTAGCCAAGCCATCCAATATGCCTTGCTTCTCGCCTGCGGGTGCCCGCCAGCCTTCGATGCGCACGCAGCCGATGCAATTGGCATAGTCAAGACGATCAAAGGCTCGGTGCATATCGAGCGTGCGAGTCAGCCGGTCGGCGTCGCGGTCGGCAGCGAGGTGTTCGCGAGCGACCGCGTCCTGACCGGCCCCGCGTCTTCCGTCGGCATCACCCTGCGCGACGACACGCTGCTGACCGAGGGCGCCAACTCCGTTCTCGATCTCAACAAGTTCGCATTCGACACCACCACCTACGACGGCGCGCTCGACGTGAGCATCAAGCGCGGCTCGCTCGCCGTGGTCGACGGCAAGCTCGCAAAGGCCAATCCGGAAGCCGTGCGCTACAGCACGCCCACCACCACACTCGGCGTACGCGGCACGGAGTTCATCATCGAGGTGGGAGGAAGCGGGGAGACCGATCATTGAAGACGACGAACGCCGCACACTGCCTGCCGCAATGCATGGCGCTCACGCTGTGCGCGTGCCTCTGCGCGTGCAGCACGCCCGACAAGATCACGCTCCTGCCCAACCCGGACGGCAGCGTCGGCAACGTGATCGTGCATAACGGCGGCAAGACGCAAGTCATCAATAAGGCCTACACGCGCGCCGATGTTTCGAAAAGCGGTGCGATCGAGCAAACCGCCGGCAACAAAGCCGCGGTGGATGCCCAGTACGGCGACCTGCTGGCCGCAGAGCCGCCCAGGCCCCGAACGTTCACGATCAACTTCGTATTCGACTCCGCCACGCAGCTTGCGCCCGAGTCCGCGGCCACCGTCGCCGAGTTGAAAAAGGTATTGGCGAACTGGCCCGCGCCTCACCTCACGGTGGTCGGCCACACCGATATGGCAGGCTCCCAGGAGTTCAACGACCGGCTTTCCATGCGCCGGGCGCAAAGCGTGGCGTCGTTTCTGGTCAAGTCAGGCATACCCGCGCAGCAGATCGAAGTTGCAGGCCGAGGCAAGCGCGAGCCGCTCGTCCATACCGCGGACGGCGTACCCAACCAGGCAAACCGTCGCGCGGTCATCACCGTTCAGTAATCCGTATCGATCCGCGATGCGCTTCATCGATCCCATGCCACCATGAAACGCTACCGCAACTCATGCATCGCCTTCCTCAGGCGCATGATCCGGGCGCGCAAAGGGCGCCCCTGGGCGCTTGCGGTGCTCTTGACGCTTCTGTTCATCAACCTGTGCAGCGAATGGCCCGGCGATATTGCGCGGCCGGCCTTGCTCGACACGCTCGATACCGTGTTGCCCGACACCTTCGGCTCGGCACGCCAGCTTCTTTTCGACCACTACCAGCGCCGCTTTCCTCGCGTGCCGACCACGCAGCCAGTGACCATCGTCGAGATCGACGACAAGACGCTCGAAACCTTCGGCCAATGGCCCTGGCCGCGCAATCGCCTCGCCGGGCTCGTCGATGCGATCGAGGCGAACAGACCGCTGGCGATCGGCCTCGACATCTACATGCCCGAGCCCGACCAGACCTCGCCTGGCATCGTGGCCGACAACCTGCCCGCCTCGGAGGCCGCGCTCGCTACGCAACTGCGCGCGCTGCCCAGCCATGAGCGCATTCTCGCGACCGCGTTGCGCGCATCGCCTTCGATTCTCGGCGCAGCAGCCTTCGACTACGCGACCTCCACGACGCGCACCGACATCCTGAGCGCCCCCGTGCTCGTGCACGGCCCGGACGCCCTCGCGAACGTTCACCGCTTCAATTACGTGCTCGCGAGCCTCCCCGAATTGCAGGGCGCCGCCCACGGCCAGGCCATGCTCAACGTTGCACAGGAACAGGGCACGGTACGGCGCATTCCGCTCGTGCTGGGTCTTGGCGACAAACTTGTGCCGAGCCTGCCCATCGAGATACTGCGCGTGGCCACCGGCTCGCCAGCCATCGAGGTGTTCGCGGGCCCATCCGGCGTGCGAGGCGTCGGCGTGGCGGATGTGCGGGTGCCCACGCAACCCGACGGCGATATCTGGCTGCATTTCGCCTCGATTGCGCGCACGCAGCAGCGTTATGTTTCCGCACGCGACGTTTTGCAAGGCGCGGTCGATGCGAGCCGCATCCGCAACAAGCTGATTCTCGTCGGCCTCACCGGCACGGGCCTCACCGACATGCGCACGACGGCGTTAGGCGAACTGGTGCCCGGCATCGAGATTCAGGCGCAGGTCATCGAAACGATTTTCGAGGGCAGATTCCTGCAGCGCCCGGACTGGCTGATCTGGTGTGAGACGGTTTTCATCCTCGCGCTCGGCCTGTTCTTCATCTGGTATGTGCCGCGCAACGATTCACGGCTTGCCGTCTTCATGCGCGCCGTGCCGAAGGCCTCCGCGATCATCGGCCTTACGCTGAACTTGTTGACGCTTTCGATTTGCTTCCTCGTATTCCGTTATTTCGGCTTCCTCGTCGATGCCGCATCGATCTTCATCATTCTTTCCGCGGTCATGGGCAGCTTCTTCACCATCTCCCTCATGGAGCCGGAAGCGCACAACGCATCCACCTCCGCCAAGACGCCCGGTTCGAGCGCGACGACCAACACTTAACGATTGCTTCGGTTGCCTGCATGGCTTCGACCTGGCAACCTCGGTGCTACATTACGATCCTGATTGCCCGACAACAGGAAGTCATGCAAGCACGGAGCGCGAATGACCCCATCGGAACGGATTGACCAGCTGATCGCGGAACTCACCGACTGGCGCCGCGAAACCTTCGTCGCGATGCGCGAGGCCATTCTCGCAGCCGACCCGGCGATCGTCGAGGAATGGAAATACATGGGCAGCCCCGTGTGGTATCGGGACGGCATGATCGCCGTGGGCAACGCGCACAAGGGCAAGGTGAAGCTTACGTTCCTGTACGGCGCGAGTCTGCCCGACCCGAAGCAGCTGTTCAACGCCGGGCTCGACGGCAACGCGCGGCGCGCCATCGACTGGCTCGAGGGAGACAAGGTCGACAAACGCGCGCTCACAGCGCTCATTCGCGCGGCGATCGAATTCAACCAGGGCAACGCGAAGAAAAAGGCGCCTGCCAAACCGCGCGCCCGCAAAACCGCCTGACGCGAGCGCAAGGCGGCGCGCGTCAAAGCACCTTCGCCTCAGGCGTCGGCCTCGATCATCTCGCGAATGGGAATCACGGTGCGCGCGCCGCAATCGCGCAGCAGGTCGCGCAATTCGTTGATGACGGGAAACACTTCGTGATTCCAGTCCGCGCCCTGGTTGTCGTGCGCGGCCTGTTCGAGTTCGACGATGGTGCGGTCTTCCTTGAAGATGCGCTCCGTGAACCAGACCAGCAGCGGCCACGCCGCATCGAGCAGGAAGGGAATGGCGGGCCGGCGGATCGAAAGGAGTCCAAAAGTCCGGTTCGTGCGCTGCCGTGCGTCGAGCGGCACATAGACGATCCAAAGGTCCATCAGGAGCGAGTCGTCGCCCGAGCGTATTTTCAGCGTTTGATACGGATATTCCGTGCGGATCGTCATCACGCTCTGGTCGCTCGGGTCCGCGCGGTTCTTGCTCGCGCCAAACACGAGCGCCTCGCCTGCGGGCTGCTTGCCCGCGATGCGCGCGAACGTGTAGTCCACTTCGATGGAGTTCTCGCCACGCCGCCGGCCAAGCGAACGCGCCCGCATCTGGCCCATCTGGCGGCGGTGCAGAAACTGGTGATTCATGTCCATCAGATTCTCGTGCATGAACGAGTAGTGGCACTTCACCTCCTGCCCGAAGCGGCGCGTCTTGTATGCCTTGTCCGTGACTGAATCCAGCACGGGCAGCGGCGTTGCTTCGGCGAGCGTGGCGTTGCCGGGAAAGACGAAGATCATGCCGTGCGCCTCGCGGCACGGATAGGCGCGCACGCCGTTGGGCAGGCGCTCCCTGCCGAGGTAAGGCACGTCCACGCATTGGCCCGAACAATCGTAGGTCCAGCCGTGGTAGCCGCAGCGAAGCGACTCGCCCTCCACCACGCCCGCATGCAGCGGCACCTGGCGATGCGCGCAGCGGTCTTCGAGCGCGTGCACCGCGCCGGACGCGGTGCGAAAGAGCACGATGGGCTCGCCGGCGAAATGCGTGCCCAGCGTCTTGCCGGGCTTGAGTTCGCGCGACCAGGCAAGCGGATACCAGTGATCGGGATGAATGGGCACTCGGCGCAGGTCGCGCGGTTCCTGCAAATGTGACTCGATCGTATAGCCGTCGGGGAAAGGCATTGCGCGCATGCGGAGAAACTCCTTGTCGAGTCCGTCGATATGGTCGTTATCGTCGTTCCGGGAAATCGGTACGTCGACGCAAATCTCGTGCCCGCCCATTCAACGCGAATGGCGCATGCGTGTCGATCAGTGTTTTGCCGGAAAGCACGCGATGATGGCCGCCTGGACCTTGACGATGGCGGCGTCGCGCAGCGAACTGTTGCGCCACCCGAGCTCCACGGGATAGCGCGGCAGATCGATCGGACACTCGAGCAGCTTCAGGCCCGTCACGCGCGCGATCGCCTCGGCCGCGTGGCGCGGAATCGTGGCGACGCTGCGCGTGCCCTTGAGCAGAAAGGGCAACGCGGCGAAATGCGTCGTCGAGGCCACGACATTGCGCTTCAGGCCCCGCGCGGCGAGCCCTTCGTCGACGATCCCGACGACGCCGCCCGACGACACCAGGATGTGCCCTCTCGACACGTAGTCGCTCAGCGTCAAACGCCGCGGCGTGCGCGGTGCGTCGTCCACGAGGCACGCATAGCTGCCCTCGCCGAGCACCCGGTGACTCAGCCCGCGCGAAGCGAAGCCCCCCGCCGCGACGGCCAGATCCATGTCCTGATTGGCAAGCGCATCGGCGACGATCTGACTGTGCGTCTGGCGAAAGATGATGCGCAGACCCGGCGCGCTGGTTTCCAGCGTTTCGATGATGCGCCGGCCGAAAGCCACTTCGAAGTCGTCCGAAAGCCCGATGGAAACCGCGCGACCGTGAAACGTGGTGGCATCGGGCGAGGCGATCGCGAGGCTATGGCGGCAACGGTCGAGCGCTTCGCTGATCACGGGCTTGAGCTCCTGCGCACGCGAGGTCGGCGCGAGCCCGCGGCCAGTGCGCACGAACAGCGTGTCCGCATAAAGTGCGCGCAGACGCCTGAGCGCCGCGCTCACGGCCGACTGCGTCATGTCGAGGCGAATCGCGGCGCGGCTCGCCCCGCCCTCTTCGAACAGCGCCTCGAATATCTTCAGCAGATTCAGGTCCACGCCGGCGATATCAAACTGGTTCATATCTCATAGTATCGATATACGTTCTCGCGATTTTATCGCCGTGGAAAGATGTGGGCAGTCCAACCCCTGGGAGCCATCATGGCCAAGTCGAAAGTCGCCGCGCTGCAGATCGGTTCGTCCGCCGCCGGCAAAGCGCACACGCTGGAACAGATTCTCTCGTTCGAAGCGCAGATCCGCGCCTCGGGCGCGAAGCTCGTCGTCATGCCCGAGGCGTTGCTCGGCGGCTACCCGAAGGGAGAAATATTCGGCACGCGCCTCGGCTACCGCTTGCCCGAAGGCCGCGAGGCATTCGCGCGCTACTACGAAAATGCGGTCGACGTGCCCGGCGCGGAAACCGAAGCGCTCGCGGAGCTTTCGACGCGTTGCGGCGCATCGCTCGTGATCGGCGTGATCGAGCGCGACGGCAGCACGCTCTTTTGCACCGCGCTGTTCTTCAATCCGGGTGAGGGGCTCGTGGCGAAGCATCGCAAGCTCATGCCGACGGGCACGGAACGGCTCATCTGGGGGCAGGGCGACGGCTCGACGCTGCCGACCGTTCGCACGGAATCAGGCGTCGCGGGCACGGCCATCTGCTGGGAAAACCACATGCCGCTGTTGCGCACGGCGATGTACGCGAAGGGCGTGCAGATCTGGTGCGCGCCCACCGTGGATGAGCGCGACATCTGGCAATGCTCCATGCGCCATATCGCGCACGAAGGACGCTGCTTCGTGATCAGCGCGTGCCAGGTGCAGCCTTCGCCCGCGGCGCTCGGCGTCGAAGTGCCGGGCTGGGACGAGAACCGGCCGCTCATCAATGGCGGCAGCCTGATCGTCGGGCCGCTCGGCGATGTGCTGGCAGGCCCGCTGCGCGGTGAAACCGGGCTCATCGTCGCCGAGATCGATACCGACGAACTCACGCGCGCCCGCTACGATTTCGATGTGGTGGGCCACTACGCACGGCCCGATGTGTTCGCGCTTGCGGTCGACGAACGGCGCAAGCGCACGGTCTCGTTCATCGCGGAGTAACGCCGCGCGGAAGCGAAAGGCGCGCCGTCAGGCCGAATAAAGCCCTTCCGGCCCGTTGCGCAGCGTGCGCGCCAGCAGTTCCAGCCCTTCTCGCAGGGCCTCGTGGCTGCGCGCGCCGCCGAGGCTCAGGCGCACCGCGTGCGGCGCCGACCCGCGGCCGATTACGAAGCTGTCCGCCGTTTTCGCGAGCACGCCGGCCTGACGCAGCGCCGCGGAAAATTCGGCGGCGCGCCAGGGCTCGGCGAGCGGCAGCCAGAGATGCGGGCTCGCCGGATCGGTGCGATACGTCCAGTCCGCCAGCACTTCGGCGGCGATCGCATGGCGCGCGTCCACCTGCGCGCGCTGCTGCGCGACGAGCCGATCGACCTCGCCATCCACGATCCAGCGCGCCGCGATCTCTGCTGCGAGCGGCGACGTCATCCAGCAGTCGCTGCGTATCACCGCGAGGATCTTGCCGACCCAGTCCTGCGGCGCCTGCACATAGCCCACGCGCAGGCCCGGCGCCACTGCTTTCGAAAGACTGCTGATGACGATGCCGTGCTCGGGCAGCCGCGCGGCGAGCGGCGTGGGCGGCGCGTCGAGCAACGCGGCGGGCACGAGGTCCTCGATCACGACGAGGTGATGGCGCACCGCGATCTCGGCGATCTGCGCGCGGCGCGCTTCGGAGAGCGTCGCCGTGGTCGGGTTGTGCAGCGTCGGCACGCAAAAGAGCGCGCGCGGGGCGAGCAGCCCGCACGCGCGCTCGAGCGCGGCGGGGACGATGCCCTCTTCGTCGATTTCGATGCCGACGAGATTCAGCCGCAACTGCCGCGCGAGCGCGACGATGCCCGGATAGCTCAACGCCTCGGCGAAGATCGTGTCGCCTGGCCGCAGCACCGCGCGCAACACACAGGCAAGACCGTGCTGCGCGCCCTGCGTCACCAGCACACGCTCTGCAGCCACCGTGCAGCCCATGCGCGCGAGCCAGCGCGCACCCGCCTCGCGGTGCGAGCGGCGCCCGCCTTCGGGCTGATAAAGCAGCAGTTCGCCCGCGAGCCGCTCGTCGGTGGCCAGCTCGCGCAAGGTCTGCGTGAGCAGGAAGGCTTCGTCGGTCGGCATCGGCACGTTCTGACCGAGATCGATCAGGCGTCCCGGCGCATGGACGCCCGGCGCACCCGGCGTGACCTGCGCGGCGGCGGCCCGCTCGCTGGACTCGGGCACGGTGCGCGTGCGGTCCTGGATGCGCGCGCCGTCGGCGTCGGGCTCGGCCACATAGGTGCCGTCTCCCACGCGCGCCACCACGAGACCGCCGCGCTCCAGCTCCGCATAAGCACGGCTTACCGTGCCGGTTGTGACGCTGAGCTTCTTCGCGAGCAGCCTGTGCGCGGGCAGCTTTTCTCCGGGCAGCATCTGGCCGCCGTGAATGGCCTGTGAATAGGCTTGGGCGATCGCCCGGTACTTGGGTTCGCTGCTGCGCGAGAGCGTGGGCATCCAGCCATTCATGGTTTTCCCGAAGGAGATCAGCACGCCGCGGCGCGGCGCGACGGCTGCGTCATTATCGCGCCCAATCCGCGGAAATGAAGGCTGTCATTTACTTCAATTGACTTCATTGAGTGCACGAAATTGACCCTCTAGGATGCCGTAACGCCTGACAAGGCCAAGGAGACAATCGCCCGCCCCAAGGCGGCGCCCCACGCGCCATGACGAATCGCATCGCACGCATCACCATGAGCCAGCACCGGCTGCCGCTCGACCCGCCGTTCCCCGCCTCGTGGGACAGCCGCCCGCGGCGCGCCTTCCCCGCGACGATCGTGCGCGTGGAAGACAGCGAAGGCCGCGTTGGCATCGGCTCCGGCGACGCGATGTACGGCTTTGACGACTACCGGGATCTCTTCATCGGCGCCGACCCGCTCGACCTCGCGCGGCACTCGGCAGTGCTCGAGAACCTCAACTTCCACGCGGGACGCCTCTGGCCGCTCGACGTCGCGCTCTGGGACCTCGCCGGGAAGATTCGCGGCGAGCCTTGCTGGCAAATGGCCGGCGGCCGATCGAAACGCGTGCGGGCCTATGCGTCCTCGGGCGTGCATCGCACGCTCGACGGCATGGCGCAGTGGGCCGAGCATGCCGTCGCCCGCGGCTTCCCGGCGCTCAAGGTGCGCTTCGGCCGCCCGACCCTCGCCGACGATCTCGCCGCCCTCGCCGCCGTGCGCGAAGCCGCGGGCGAGAACATCGAACTGATGGTCGATTGCAACCAGGGCTGGCGCATGCCGTGGGACACCCAGGCGCCGTGGCGCGCCGACGAAGCGCTCGCCGTGATTCGCCAGATCGAAAAGCATCGCGTGTACTGGGTCGAGGAACCGCTGCATCGTGGCGACTACGCGGGCCACGCGCAGTTGCGCAAGCAAACGCCCGTGCGGATCGCAGGCGGCGAGATGACACGCGACGCGCACGAGTTCGCAGCGCTCCTCGCGCACGACTGCCTCGACGTCTATCAACCCGATGTCGTCTGCACGCTCGGCATGGAAGGCGCGCGGCGGCTCGCGGCGCAAATCGAGGCGCACGGCAAGGTGTTCACGCCGCATACGTGGGGCAACGGCATTGGCCTCGCGGCGAACCTGCATGTCGTGGCAGGCGCTGCGCACGCACCGTTCGTCGAGTTTCCGTACGACCCGCCTGAATGGACGCCGGCGCGGCGCGACTTCCCGATCAAGCGCGTGATCGACATCGACGCGAACGGCTGGATCGAGCTAAGCGATGCGCCAGGACTTGGCATCGAACTCGACGAAGCCATGCTCGCCGCGACACGCGCACACGACAGCCGTTACGACTGAAACCTCTTTGGGCCGCAGCAATGAACCAGATGCCAGCCCCATCTAAAGCATTCCGAAACATTTCAATAAAACGGAGACACACAATGAAACGCTTCACCACCCTCTTGCGCGCAGCCTGCCTGGCGGCCCCGCTCGCCCTCGCCGCGTTGCCGGCGCACGCCGCCGGCACCTGGTGCAGCGCGGGCAAACCCGTGCGCTTCGCTGGCGTCACATGGGAAAGCGGCAACTTCACGAGCGAAGTGCTGCGCTACATCCTCAAGAACGGCTATAGCTGCCAGACGGACACGGTGCCGGGCAGCACAGCGGCCACCGAAACGGCGCTCTCGCGCAACGACCTGCAGATCTGGTCCGAGCAATGGACGGGCCGCTCGGAGATCATCGCCGGCGCGGTCAAGGCGGGTTCGGTCAAGCTCGTGGGCGACACGCTGCCGGGCGGCACGAAGGAAGGCTGGTACGTGCCCGACTATGTGGTGCACGGCGACGCGAAGCGCGGCATCAAGGCGAGCGCGCCCGACCTTCAGTCCGTGAGCGATCTGCCCAAATACAAGGGCCTTTTCGTCGATGACGAGGAACCGGATCGCGGCCGCTTCCTCAACTGCCCCTCGGGCTGGGACTGCGAACGCGTGAATACGCGCCTGCTCAAGCTGCTCAAGCTCGACGACACCTACACGAACTTCCGCCCCGGCACCGGCGCGGCGCTCGACGCGGCCATCTCCTCGGCCTACGCGCGCGGCAAGCCGATTCTCACCTACTACTGGGAGCCGGCCGCACTGATGGCGAAGTACAAGTTCGTTCAGCTCAAGATGCCCCCGTTCAACGAAGCGTGCTGGAAGACGCTGCGCGATGCCAACAGCGCACAGCCATGCGCCTCGTCGTATCTGGTCTCGCAGTTGAAGATCGGCGTTTCGACGCCGTTCTATCAAGCCGAGCCCGACGTGATGGCGTTCTTCTCGAAAGTGAACTTCCCCATCGACTTCCTGAACACGACGATTCTCGACATGACCGAGCATAAGGTCGATGCCCAGGACGAAGCGCTCAAGTTCCTCAAGCAGCACCCCGAAATGTGGAAGACCTGGGTGCCCGCCGATGTCGCGCAGAAGGTGCAGAAGTCGCTTGGCGCGTAAGCGCGACGCGCTCCACGAGATAAAACGATTCCAACGAGAAAAGCCGGGCCGCGCAACGCGGCTCCATGATAAGGAGACTTAAATGAATAAGAAGATTCTCGCGGCGCTGCCGCTGGCGCTGGCGCTGGCCGCAGCGGGCGCGCACGCCCAAAGCAGCGTGACGCTGTACGGCCTCATCGATCTCGGCGTGGACTACGCCAGCAATGTGGCGAACGGCGCGAACGGCCAGCTCGTGCCGGGCACCGGCAGCAAGCTCGTACAGATGCAAAGCGGCGTGCCCGCCGGCAGTCGCTGGGGTCTGCGCGGCACCGAAGACCTGGGCGGCGGCTACGCCGCGATCTTCCGGCTCGAAAGCGGCTTCAACGCGGCGACGGGCGGTCTGGGCGGCGGTCTCGCGTTTTCGCGCAACGCGTATGTCGGCTTCAAGTCGGACCAATACGGCCAGATCACCTTCGGCAAGCAATGGGACGCCACCGTCGATCTGATCGAGCCGTATTCGCTCAATGGCAACTACGGCGGCTGGTATTTCGCACACCCGAACGACATGGACAACCTCGACAACGGGTTCCCGGTCAACAACGCCGTGAAATACGTGAGCCCGGTGCTCGCCGGCTTCCAGTTCGAAGGCCACTATTCGTTCGGCGGCCAGGCGGGCCAGTTCTCGAAGAACGCCTCGTATAGCGCGGCAGCGGCCTACACGCTCGCCTCCTTCAGCGCGGGCGTCGGCTACCTGCGCGTGAACGATCCGATCACGGCGGTGGCCGGTTATGGCAGCGGCGGCAGCTTCGTGAACTCGATTTTCGGCGACGCGCTCGCCAACGCACGCTATCAGGGCATCCTCTCGGCCGGCGCGTCGTATGTGATCGGCAGCCTCAAGCTGATGACGAACTACTCGAACGTAGACTTCGCCTCGGCCACCGGCAGCGGCGACCTGCACTTCCAGAACTTCGAAGTGGCGGGTACCTATGCCGTGACGCCCGCGTTCGTCGTGGGCGCGGGCTACACCTACACGGTGGGCCAGGACCACGCCACCGACAAATCGCCGAAGTATCACCAGGTCAACCTGATCGGCCAGTACGCGCTGTCCAGGCGCACCTCGCTCTATGCGATGGGCGTGTACCAGCACGCGGCGGGCTCGGCGGACAACGCGCAGATCACAGGCTTCAACCCATCGGGCACCGACAACCAGGCCGTCGCCCGCGTGGGCATCACACACGCGTTCTAACGTTTTCCACGCTGTCCTTATCACCGAAAATGCGCCGGCGCGAACGACAATGCGCCGGCGCTTCTGCATCGCGAGGCTTGCATGCGCCGCCTACCCTCTTTATCGGCACTGCGTTCATTCGAGGAGGCGAGCCGCACGCTCAGCTTCACCCGGGCAGCGCAGAACCTGCACGTGACCCAGGGGGCGATCAGCCGCCAGATTCGCCTGCTCGAAGACTATCTCGGCACGCCGCTCTTCATGCGGCATCATCACCGGCTCGAAATCACGGCCGCGGGCAAGCGTCTGCTGCCTACGCTGCAGGCCGCGTTCGACAGCATCGCCCATTCGCTCGACACGATTCGCGCCGACCCGTCGAACAGCCTGCTCAGTCTGAACGCCGCGCCCACGCTCGCCACGCGCTGGCTCACGCCGCGCCTGCGCGACTTCCAGGTGCGCCACCCCGACTTGCGCATCTCCGTCACCAACGAATACGGGCCGCTGCACGGCACGGAGCGCAACGAAGATTGCCAGATCCGCTTCGGCATGGAACCGCTGCCGGGCGGCCAGAGCACGCTGCTCATGCGCGAGCGCCACGTGCTGGTCGGCTCGGCGCGCGAGTTCAGCCAGCCCGCCGCCGATCAGGACGCGTTGCGCGAGATCCTCGCGCAGCATCCGTGGCTCTATATCCTCGATATCGACCGGCGCCTGCTGGTCTGGGAAGCATGGCTCGAAGCCGCGGCGCTCGACGTGCAGATGGCGCCGCGCGGAGAACTGGAGTTCAGCACGCTCGATCAAGTGATCCACGCGGCCGTGGCGGGTCTGGGCATCGCCGTTGCCGACCGGCACATGATCGCGCCCGAACTGGAGAACGGCACGCTTGTGCAACTGAGCGAAGTGGAAGTGGTGGGACCTTCGGGATACTGGCTCGACGTGCGTCCCGAAGTGCAAGAGACACTACGCGTGCGCAACTTCAGCGACTGGCTGGTCGGCTACCACAGCGAACAGGGCAGCCAGCAACGCTAGCGCGGGTGCATGACTCGCGTCACGCACCCGCGTCTGCGCTTTGGATATCGTCAGTTGGGATCGATCGGTGGCCCCGGCGGGCCCGAGTCCACCTGTCTCATCGTGGCCGCGGGGGGGCCCGCGCCCTGTGCCACGTGGCCGGCGCCCTGTGCCATGTTGCCGGCTCCCTGAGCCGCGATCGAACGCGAGAGGATCTCCCGCGCTTCGCCGCTCGACGAATCGACGGTCAGTGCGTGCCCCGCGTTATGCCAGGCGCACACCCACCGCCCATCGCGCGCGCAAAGCCGCGCGTAGCCAAGCAACGAATCGCGCTGATCTTCGCGCGACGTCAATTCGGCCTGCATTTGCAGCGCGGAGCCGTTGCCCGGTTGTGCCGCGAGCGCGGAATTGATCGCACTGCGTGCAGGCCCGAGGCTGTTCTTGTCGAGGCTCGCGCGCGCCATCGACAGACTTCTCGAGACGTCGGCCCGCGAATCGGCGGCGGCCTTCGCTGCGGCGACCTTCTCTGCGTTGGCCTTCGCGGCCGCGACCTTCTCCGCGTTCGCCTTGTCTGCCCTGGCCTTCGCGGCGGCAATCCTCTCCGCGTTGGCCTTGTCTGCCTTGGCCTTCGCTGCAGCGAGCGCGCGCTCTTCCGCAGCGCTCGGCGGTGGTGCGGTCTCCGCGCGAGCGGTCGCCGTACGCGGCGGCTGCACTTGAGCAGGCGTCGGTTGAGGCGCCGGCGCCGGTGCGGGCGGCGCGACATGGGCCACCACGGGCGGCGGCGCTGTATTGACTGGAGGCGGCTTGACGCTCGCGACCGGAGGCGGCGGCACACTGGCAACCGGAGGCGGCAACTGCGCGACGGCTACGGGCGGCGCGCTGAGCACCGTATGCGGCTTCGAGTCGCGCGCGGCCGGTGTGGTGGCCTTCGGTCCGAGAATCGCGCCCTCCACGATCTGGGCGCCCGGGGTCGGCTCGCGCTCGGTCCGGTGCGAAATCATGTACGCGGTCAGCAGGAACGCGATCGACACTACGCTGCCAATCGCATAGAAGGGCAACCACGAGCGTGGCGCCCGAGGCGCCTCATCGCGCGGCTCGTAATCGCTGTCGCGCGGCGCGCCGCCGCTGAAGCTGAATGCAGAAGGGTTCCACTGCGTGCGCGCATGGCGCGCGAAACCATCGTGCCATTCGGGCGCGACGGATTCGCTGGCCGGCGACGTGCGCGGGCCAGAGGAAAGCTGCTTCGCGCCGCACTGAGGACAGATCATCAGTGGCGCATTAAAACCGGTCCCGCAGTATGGACATCCCCACGGACCAGACTTGGATCGGCCAGGTTCGTTGAACATTGCAGGCATGGAAGCTTTGACAGGATGGTTTCGGGTTGGCTACCGGCGGCTGGTGCGCGTCGCAGCGGAGGCAACCAGGCGGCCCGGATTCGAAGTATTCGCTGTAGTCTCTACTCTATTGCGCAGATCGTTGGACGGTTGTAACAAATAGTCGATTTGAATATGAGCTACTTCGCCGCGAAGTTCAACCGGCATAATCGGCCAGATGGCGGATAAGGACAGGCGGGATTTCGACCCCCGCTGGGGCCGCTCCGGGCGTTCCATGATGGCCGCGCTGCGCAGGCAGATGGGCCCGCTTGATGCGTCCCCGCGCCGTGACATCTTGATACAGAAATCGTGTGGCTAACTGTGGCTGATACGCCATGAGCGCAGCGTTCGGAACGCCTGCGCGGATATTTCGCCCTCGATTTGCGTGCCAAATCGCGACCGCGACCCGTTTGTTTTCGGCTGTTTTTTAAGTACGTTGGTGACGCCGCGAGCCCGCGCCCCACAGTGTCACGCCTTCAACGCGTCCTTGTAGACGCGGCCATCCTTCATGATCAGGCTCAGGTTCTGATCGGGGTTGGCCAGCAGCGTCATGTCCTGGAGCGGGTCGCCCGCCACGATCAGCAGATCCGCGTATGCGCCCTCCTCCAGCACGCCGAGCTTGTGCGGATACGGATTGCGCTCGCCCGCCATCGCGAGCAACTGTCCGTTCGTGGCAGTGGCCATGCGCAACGACTCGGCATTCGAATACCAGCGCGTCATGTGCCCGAGCATCGTGCCTTGCCGTGTGGCCAGCGCCTGCGAAAAGATCAGGTCCGTGCCGAACGCCACCTTGAGCCCATGCTTGCGCGCGAGCTTGTACATGTTGTCGGTCCCGGCTGTCACCTCGAGAAACTTTTCGCGGCTCGACGGCGCCAGCGGCGCAACGTCCTCTTCGCTGGTAAATGGTTGCGTGCTCAACCACGTGCCGTTCTTCGCCAGGACTTCGGCCGTCCGGTCGTCGATGAGGTGTCCGTGCTCGACGCATTGCACGCCGGCAGCCACCGAGCGCTTCACCGATTCCGGCGTGTAGGCGTGCACGAGCACGTAAGTGCCCCAGTCGGACGCCGTTTCCACCGCGGCTTTCAGCTGCGGCTCGGTGAACGTGAGCATGTCGAGCGGACTGCGCGGGGTCGACACACCGCCGCAGCCCACGAGCTTGATCTGCGTGGCGCCCATCATGAATTGCTCGCGCACACGCAGGCGCACTTCGTCGGCCGTGTCGGCGATGGCGGCAGCGCCGGTGCGTTCGATCTCGCTGATCTGGCTGCTCGTGCGCGGTACGTCGGTCAGCAGACGAAAGTCCCCGTGGCCGCCCGTCGTGGTGATCATCGCGCCGCAGGGGTAAATGCGCGGGCCGCTCAGCATGCCGGCGTCGATGGCCTGTTTCAAGGCGAAAGCGGGACCGCCTACGTCGCGAATGGTCGTGAATCCGCGCAAGAGTGTGCGCTGGGCCTCCGCGCCCGCGGCCAGGTAGACGAAGCTCAGATCGGACTGGAGGATGGTCGCGATCGGGACCGCAGCGAGAAGCGAATGCCAGTGCATGTCGATGAGGCCCGGCATCATCACCTTGCCGCCGCAGTCGATCACGCGCCCGCCCGACGCGTTCTGCGCGTCAGGCGCGCCCCGACGCAGCTGCGAAATGCGGTTGCCATCGACGACGAGGGACATGCCGTCCTGCAGCGCCGCGGACTTGCCGTCGAACAGGCGAAAGTTCGTGAAGGTCGTGGGCTGGGCGGGAGCGGCGGCGCCAGGCTGCTGCGCGCTGCTGAACTCGGGCAGCACCGCGCTCAACAGGGATGCGCCCATGCCGATCAGGAAGCCGCGACGGGCAAGATCGGCGCTGATGCGGCGACTGGCGAACTCCGCGAGCGCCTTGTCGCCCAGGCAGGCGGAGACAGGGCGGATTGCATTGCCGCGGCGGTCGATTCTGGAAGCCATAGTTCACCTGTGAAAGTAAGCTACGCATTTATTCTGCACGCCTGACTACATCGTCCTTCGTCAACAGCAGCGCCAGCGGCCGTGTCGAGCTGAACGCAGAGAAAATGATCGTGAGTGCCACGGTGCCCGGCACGGCGAGAAAGGCGCCGGGTATGCCCCACAGCGCCGTCCATGTGGCGAGGCTCATCAGGATGACCGCGGGGCTCAGGTTCAGCGACCCCGCCATCAACCAGGGATCGAGCACGTTGCCCATCACGAAGTTGATCGCGGAGAGCGCAATGAGCAACGTGATCGACTCGTTCCACTGGCCGAATTGAAGCGCGGCGAGCAAGGCGGGAAGCGCAACGGATATGAGCGACCCCGCATACGGCACGAAGTTGAGCAGCACGATGAGCACGGCGAGCAGCGGCGCGAACTCCAGCCCGACCAGATGCATGCAGATCCAGCTGAGTATGCCGAGCACCACGCCGAGCAGCGCTTTCAACGCGAGATACGTGCCGATCTTCGAATTGATGGCGTCGATCACGGGCTCCATGTCCGCCTTGCCGCGCATGACCGCGGAGAGCTTGCGGCGGAACCGCCCCATCTCGACCATGAAGAACGCCGTGTACAGCAGAACGACGAGCGTCGTTGCCATGAGCGAAGAGAGCGAGCCGAGCAGCGAGGTGAGCAGCGACTGGACGTTGACGGTCGCGAGCAGCTCGCGGCGGAAGGCCGTCCACGAAGCCTCGGTCTCCAGATGAAACAGCGCGGTGATTTTTGCGAGCAAGGCGAGCAGCGTGGCTTCGTATTTCGGCGCCACGGCCAGCATGCGGTCAGTGTCGGACAGCAGCAGTTCGGTCGCGACCCACGCGGCCACGAGGATGAGCGCGGCCGCGCTCCAGTAGCGCGCCCCCGCGCGAATGCGCGTGCCCACGTGAGGCACGCGCCGCAGGATTTCAGCGAGCCCGTAGATCACATACGACGTGATGATCGCGAATGCGATCGGCACCAGCACCGGGCGCCCGATATACAGCACCCACCCCGTGATGACGGCGATGACGACCACGCAGGTGAACGTGACGAGATCCTGTTTCATGGAGATGCTTGGGATGACGAACCACGTTGCGTTGATGTTGTAGACAGCGGTTGCGTACAGCGTGTCGCGCGGCGAAGCGGGGACCCGGCACGAGACGTTTGCAACCCATCCACGCCTCGCCGCGCACATCCGGCCCTCAATAAAGCGTCTTCGGGGCGCGATCGGCCGCCACTTCGCAAGACTAGCCGCTTTGAAGAAGACGTGCGCGCTAGCTGGCGAGGAATCCGAACAACCGCGCCGCGGCTTTTCGTTGCGCGCACATCGACTCTTCGCGCGGTCAAAAGATCTCTCCTGCATTTAAGTCACGTTTAAGCAGCTAAACGTACCTTACGCGCACCTTCACCCTCTCTTCGAAGACCATAGAATGAGTACCATCAAATATCGGCGCCGGGGCCTGATCGCCGGTGTAGCGGTGGCGCTTGCCGGCGCCTGGGTCGTGAGCCATGAGCACGCCAGCGCGGACGAAAGCCCCATCACGAAAACGACGTTATCGGCACCCGTGCCGAAGGCAGACGACGTCCGGGGCTCAGCGCCCAACTTCTCGGCGATCGTCGCGCAGTACGGCCCGGCTGTGGTCCATGTCGAGGTCGTCAAGGAAAACCCGGACTCCGAAGACGGCCATTCGGGCGCCCTGGGTTCGGGCTTCATCGTGAGCCAGGATGGCTACATCCTGACGAACAATCACGTCGTCGAAGGCGCGGACGACGTGACGGTCAAGCTCACCGACGGCCGCAAGTTCCCCGCACGCGTGATCGGCACCGACAAGGCAGGCGACGTGGCCGTGCTGAAAATCGCCGGCACGGGTTTCCCCACGGTGAAGATCGGCAATCCGGCGAACAGCAAGGTCGGCGACTGGGTCGTCGCGATCGGCTCGCCCTATGGTCTCGACAACACCGTGACCTCGGGCATCATCAGCGCGAAGTCGCGCCAGCTTTCGGAAGATAGCCCGACGCACCTGATCCAGACCGACGTGCCCGTCAACCCGGGCAATTCGGGCGGCCCGCTCTTCAATCTGAACGGCGAAGTCATCGGCATCAATTCGATGATCTATTCGCGCACGGGCGGCTTCCAGGGCCTCTCGTTCGCGATTCCGATCGACGAAGCGATGCACATGAAGGATCAGATCGTGCAGGGCGGCGGCCACGGCAATGGCACCACGCTGGCCCGCAATGCGCACCCGCGTCTGGGCGTGGCCGTGCGCGCGCTCAGCGGCGACGAAGCGCAGCAGATCGGCGTGGAAGGCGGCGTGCTCGTCGTGAAGGCTGGCGGTGCGGCAAAGGCGGCTGGCATCAGCGCCGGCGACGTGATCATCGCGGTCAACGGCATCGAGGTGGACAACGTCGAGCAGCTGCAAAGCATGATCGCGCGGGCACGCAGCAACGTATCGATCGTCGTGGCCCGCGACGGCGAGCAAATGACCGCACAGGTCGAGCTCGCGCCGCACGCATAAACCCTGGCCGGGTCCGGGCCTGACGCGCGCCAGACGCGCGCTCACGGCCCGTGGCTCGCCAGGTAGTCGATACGCTCGACGATATAGTCGTAGAAGGGGTTCCACGAAAGCCGCGTGAGAAGCCCCGCCCCCACGATCAGCGCCCCGGTTTCGCCGCGTACGGACTGGGCGCCCAGATGGATGCCCAGGTCGTCGTTGGGATCGG
The DNA here is from genome assembly GCF_040965835.1 of Paraburkholderia sp. BR10872. NCBI lineage: Bacteria > Pseudomonadati > Pseudomonadota > Betaproteobacteria > Burkholderiales > Burkholderiaceae > Paraburkholderia > Paraburkholderia sp. BR10872. The sequence continues at coordinate 46,894 of NZ_JBFRCN010000036.1, read as the reverse complement.
GGTTGCGGCCGTACAGCGAATCGGTCACCGGAAACGGCAAGGCCACGTGTGAAAGCGAATAGACATCGAGCGGATAGTCGAGCCCCGTGGGTTCGACTTTCGCCGTTGTCTCGTTCGGCGCCGTACTCTCTTCGACGACGTGCGGCGAGGTGGCGGAGGCGTTGGTGAGCACGGTCAGGCGGTAACGCAGTGGCGGCACGGGCGAGAGACGACGCAGCGCGTCACGCATCGAAGCGCGCAGCAGCGGGCTCCATTGCGCCGTGCGATTAATGTCGAACAGCACGAGCTCGCTGCCGTTGGCAGGCAGTTGCGCATACAGCGAACTGACGATCGCGCTCGTGCTCACCGTGAAGTCGAGCACGGACTGGAACGTGAGCGTGGGCGGCAGCGCCGCCAGCTTGCCGTTGCGCGCCGCGTCCGCCACTTCCTGCTGGATTTTGCGCGTGACCCGCCACGACTGGCGTGCGCCGTTCACCGGAAACGAGTTGTACTTGAAGGGATTGAATTCCGGCACGATGTCGAGCCACGCGGCTTTCGCAAACGCAGGCAGGATCGCGGGCAATGCCGCGAGCCCCGCAAAGCGCGCGAAACGCGTAATGCCGATCATCGGCGAAAGCAGGATCAGGCGGTCCGCTTTCGGCAGGCTCGGGTCGTCCAGCGCCTCGAGCGAGTATTGCAGCGCGAGCGCGCCGCCGTTCGAAAAACCCACGATATGCAGCGGCGCAGGCGCCGGCACGAGGTGCCGCGCTTCGCGCACGGCGAGGCGCGCGGCCGCCTCCCAGTCTTCCGCCGTCACTTCGGTCAGCCCCGAGGGCACGGTGCCGTGCCCCGGCAAGCGCACCGCCACCACCGCGAAGCCATCTTGCTGATAGCGCTGCGCGATGTGCCGCAGGCTATAGGGAGAATCGGTCAGCCCATGCAGCATCACGGCCACGCCGCGCGGCGCGCCCTCTGGCATAAGAGTGTATGAGCGGTTCCAGTTGGTACGAAAGTGCCCGGGATAAATCGGGCTGCCCGAGAAGTAACGATTGGCGGGAATGCGTTCGTCCGCCGGCAGCTTGTCGGTCACGTTTTTCTTCACCGAGTCGAACAGGCGGTTCTCGTTGGCGATGTATTCCTCCCACGTCGCATGATCGATTTCGTGCGCGTGCATGTCTTCCGGCACGTACGTGTGCCACAGGCTCAACGGCGCCTTGCGCTGCGCGTCGAAGAACCGCACGCCGGCAATGCACACGAATGCGATCAGCACGAAAAGGGAAATCCGCTTGATCCAGCGAAGGAGCCACGCTCTCGTCAAGAAATTCGCCATGTCCGGTCAATGCCTCGTGAACGGGTGGCCGGCCCTTCCTCGCGCTAGCGCGGGAAAACCGGCCAGATGAGCGGTACCAGCATGACGGTGATCACGAGCGCCCCGAGGGCAGCCGGCGAGCCCACCATGAAAAATTCCCGGAACCGATAGCCGCCAGCGGTGCTGACGAGCGCATTCACGGGCGTCGAGATCGGCGACATATAGGCCGCCGACGCGGCAACCGCCGTGGTCATCGCGAACGGATACGGCGACGCATGCAGGTGCGCCGCCATCGCGAGCACCACGGGCGCCATCAGCACCGCCGTCGCCGTGCCGGAAATCACGGTGCCGATCACGAGCGTCAGCAGGAAAACGGCGCCCAGCAAGCCGTGCGCCCCCCAGTTGCCGGCCACGCGCAGCACGGCGTCGGCGGCGATATCGATGCCGCCCGTGCGCTGCAGCGCGATGGAAAACGGCAGCATGCCCACGATCAGCACGAGGCTGCGCCAGTGAATCGCGCGATACGCGCTGTCGAGGCTCACGCAACCGGACGCGCCCATCAGCAGACACCCGATCAGGCCCGCGAGCACGTTCGGCACGCGCGGCGTGAGCATCATCGCGATGACGAGCGCCATGATGGCGAGCGCGTGCAGCGCCTTGTGCGGCACCGGCACGTAGGCGTCGCTTTCGACCGGCATGGCGAGACAGACGATGTCGCGCTCAACCGCCTGCATCGAGAAGATGTCGATCCACGGCCCGACCACCAGCAGCGTGTCGCCCACCTTGAGCTGCGTGGCCTGCAGGTCCTGCTCGAGCGCGGCGTCGGCGCGGCGCAGGCCGACGACCGTCACGCCGTGCCGACGCAGCGCCGAGGAACTGCGCGCGACGTTGCCCACGAGCGACGAGTCCGGCGGCACGATGACTTCGGCCATGCCCACGTCGTGCGACTGGTCGGTGAAGTACGCGCCCGACATGCGGCGCGTCGCGAGCGCATAGCGCGCGCAAAACGCCTGCACGTCGAAACTCGCGGATTCCACGTCGAGTAGCAGCACGTCGCCGGGCGCAATGCTGCTGTCCGCGGTCGCGGGCAGGACCGTCGCGCCCATGCGCGTGCGCCGCTCGATCGCGACGACGCGCGCCACGGGGTCGTCGTCGAGCCCGGTGTGGCCGAGTGTCTGCCCGACGAGCGGCGAGTCCCCGCCGACCTCGAGGCGAAAGGCGCGCCCTTCGAGCGAATAGCGCGCGACCCAGTCGTTCAGCGACGGGCGCGTGGTCGCCTCCGCGCCATCCGTGCCGGTCAGAAAGCGCCTTGCGAACAGCATCCAGCCGATGCTCGCGGCGAGAACCGGCACGCCCAGCGGCGTGATGGCGAAGAAACTGAAGGGCCGGTAGCCGCGATAGACGAGCGCGCTGTTGATGACGAGATTCGGCGTCGTCGCGACGAGCGTGAGCATGCCGCTCGTGAGCGCCGCCATGCTGACCGGCATGAGCATGCGCGCGCGCGACACGCCCGACTGGCGTGCGATGCGAATGACGATGGGAATGAAGATCGCGACGACGGCGGTCGAGCTCATGACCGAGCCCATGACGCCGACGATGATCATGATCAGCACGACGAGGCGACGCTCGTTGGACCCGCCGCGCTCGATCAGGTAGTCGCCCACGCGCTGGGCGACGCCCGTGCGCGCGAGCGCATCGCCCAGCACGAAGAGCGCCGCGATGAGGACGATGTTCGGGTCCGAGAAACCGGCCAGCGCCTCGTTGACCGTCACGATGCCCGAGAGCGACAGCGCGACGATCATGATGAGCGCCACCGCGTCCGCGCGGGGCCGGCCGATCAGGAACATCGCGATCGCGCAGGCCAGACAGGCAACGGTCATCAAAAGGTCGGTAGACACGATTTCGTTTTGCCTGCTCAACGGGCCTCGGAAACCACTGCTACCGCAAATAGTGCCGGATTTTGAAAACTTACGTTTCAGCGCGGCCTCGGGCCGTCATGCCTGCGACGCCGCCATTTCAATGCAACGTTTGTGAACGTCCAGGCCTTCACGACTCCAGCAGCGAAACGCGGTTGCGCCCCTGGTGCTTGGCGCGGTACATGGCTTGATCGGCCTGGTCGAGCAGCGAGCGCGCCAGCGCTTCGGGACTCGCGGCACCGGCATTCGTCTCGCTGTTGAGCCGATACGCCGCCACGCCAATCGACACGCTGAGCGCAATGCGCTCACCCTCGTCGTCGAGCACTTCGAGCGCCTCGACCGCAATCCGGATGCGCTCCGCAACAGCCAGCGCGTCGGGCAGCTCGCACATCAGCAGCGCGACGAACTCCTCGCCGCCGTAGCGCGACACCGTATCCCCCACGCGCACCTGCTGCTTCAGGCAGGTGCCGATGGCGCCCAGCGCGAGGTCGCCGGTTGCGTGGCCGTGCGTGTCGTTGATCTGCTTGAAATGATCGATGTCGATGAAGAGGCACGACATGGGCGCCGCGTGCGAACTCGCGCGCCGGATCTCTTGATGCAGGCGCTCGTCGAAATAGCGGCGGTTAGACAGGCCCGTGAGCGGGTCGGTCACGCCGGTCTTGCGCAGATGCTCGCGGTGAGCGACGTTGTCGAGACTCGCCGCCGCAACGCGGCTGAAGCGCGCGAGCAGATCGGTGCCCATGCTGGCATCGAAACGCGCGGAATCATCGCTTGCGAGGCACAGATAGCCGAGCAGTTGAGTGCGGTTCAGAAGCGGCAGCACGATCGCACTGCCGATCGCGGTCCGCGCGTCGAAGAAGGTCTCGCTCACGGCGGGCTCGAGTTCGCTCAGTTCGCTCACGCGGCCAAGCCACGGCTGGTTTCCGGCGCACAGACGCGACAGCGCGAGGCCGCCCTGGAGCCCCGATCGCAGATTCGCTTCGAGGTCGGCGCGCCCGCAGTCGGATTCGAGCAGGTCGCGTAGCAGCGGCGTACGGACGTCAAGCCAGAGGCCGGCGCAAGCCAGCCGGAACACCTCGGGCAGATAAACGAATATCCCTTCGAGAAAAGCGCACCAGTCGTGCGCGCCGATCAGGCGCAGTTCCACGTCCTGGAACGACTTCGATGCACGCTCGTTGCGCTGAACGGTTTCGATTAGCGCAGCAAGATCCAGTGAAGGCTGAGTCCCGGGATGTGTCACGATGCATCGAGAATATTCCGAAGCCTGCTATTACGGCAGCCTGGGGACAGACTTGAGCGTCGAACGACGAGACTCGCGCGGCGGCGGCCTGTTCCAACGGAGTCAGGGCAAAAGAAAAGACCGCTGTCCGTGAGGGCAGCGGTCTTGCTTATGGTCACAGGCTGCTGTTATTTCGCTGCCGGCGACCTTACGCTCGGCCTCGCCAGCGAGTTGTTGTCAGGGCCGCCGGGGGCCGGCGCCGCGCTGTTGTCCATGCTATTCGGCGACGCAGCGCTCATGCCGCTGTCCGAGCCCGTGACGCCAGGCGTGCCGTAGCCGCTCGTTGCATTGGTATTGGCTGCGGCAGCCGGCGACGTAACGCCTGGGGTTGCCAGTGTGTTGTTGCTCTGTGCATACGCACCGGCGGACAGCGTGAGCGCGGCAACGGCCGCGATCAATGTGCTGGTTGTCTTGCTCATGACTTGCTCCTCCTTTGATTGGACTGGAATTCCGGCACAAACGACCCGCGATATTTCTCATTGGGCGGTCGTTATATGCGGCTCACGACGATCAAATCGCGTAACTGTTCGCAGTGGTGTACGTAAAGCAAACCACTACCAGTTCATGTCAAGTTTAGGAAAGCAATCGCGGATAATTAAGCGCATTGTGCGCAACGATTTATTTCGTTTTTTGGCAATTACCCGTAATGGCGTAATGGATTTATCGGCCTGTAATCCGGGCGCGGCGCGGTTCGATATGCGGTTCGGCGATTTGACGTGGTATTTGCGAGAAGCCTTTTTTTGGCGCCCTGATTGAAATCCACCTCAACGATTTACAGCGCATTTTGCGAGACTACATTTCGCATCCACATTGCGGAATATCGGTCGCGTTCATTGCGGCACACATAATCGGTCTGCGCGATTTTCGTTGCATGCGCATCGAGGTCATGAATCGTCTCTGCATTGGCATGCGGCCCGCAGCGTGCCGGCAAAAACCGTACGAAGCGCGAGCGAGGCCACCGAGGCCACCGAGGCCACCGAGGCCACCGAGGCCACCGAGGCCAAAATTTTCACGTCGTGCGAGCGATCTCCTTGCCAATTCTTCGATATTTCGACTATTATCGAAACATGGAAACGAACCAGACCATCGCCGCACTGGCGGCTCTCGCGCACGAGTCCAGGCTCGCGATCTTTCGCGCCCTCGTTCAGGCAGGCCTCGAAGGCTTGCCCGCAGGCCAAATCACTACCCTGCTCGACGTGCCCCCCTCGTCGCTCTCCTTCCATCTGAAGGAGCTGTCTCACGCGCAACTCGTCACGAGCCGCCAGGAAGGCCGGTTCGTTTTCTACTGCGCGAACTTCGCGACGATGAACGGCCTGCTGGCCTACCTCACCGAGAACTGTTGCGGCGGCAATCCCTGTTCGCCGACATCAATGTGCTCACCCTCCACGGAGAAGCAGTCATGAAGCGCTTTCACATTCACGTCGCCGTTGCGGATCTCACTTCGAGCATCCGTTTCTACTCGGCGCTGTTTGCCGCTGAACCGACCGTCGTAAAGTGCGACTACGCGAAGTGGATGCTCGAGGACCCGCGCGTCAATTTCGCGATCTCGCAGCGCGGCGCCGCACCGGGCCTGGATCACCTCGGTGTGCAGGTCGAGAACGAAGCCGAACTGGCCGAAATGCACGCGCGGCTGGAAAGCGCGGCATTGCCGGTGGATACGCAGCTGGATACCGCGTGCTGCTACGCGAAGTCGAACAAGTACTGGAGCGTCGATCCGCAGGGCATCGCGTGGGAGTCGTATCACACGCTCAATGAAATTCCCGTGTTCGGGGAGTCGCGCAATACCCCGACTGGCGCACCCGCCCGCGAAGTTGCCGCGTGCTGCGCGCCGTCGGCGGACAGGCCGGCTGGCAATCCGGCCAGTTCTTCGGCGTGCTGCTGAGCAGCCGCGCATGATCGAGCGGGAACGCCATGACGACCAACGTATTGATCCTGTGCACGCACAACTCCGCTCGCAGCGTGCTGGGCGAAGCCATGTTGAATCACCTCGCTTCGAAGGCCGGCAAGGACGTGCGCGCGTTCAGCGCAGGCAGCGCGCCGGGCGGACGCCTGAATCCTTTCGCCGTCGAGTCGCTCGAGCGCGCGGGCATCGACGTGAGCGGCTACCGCAGCAAAAGCTGGGATGAGTTTGCCGCCAGCCATGCGCCTGTCATGCGCATTGTCATCACCGTCTGCGACAGTGCCGCCGCCGAGACGTGTCCGTATTGGCCTGGCAGTCCCGTCAAGGTTCACTGGGGCTACCCGGATCCGTCTCTCGCACCCGGTGGCGATGAAGGCAAGCGTGTGGCGTTCGAACTCACTCGCCAGGCGATCGGTTATCGCATGCTGCAACTCCTTGCGTTGCCGCTCGAATCGATGAGCGACGAGGAACTGCAGCAGGCGCTCACTGCAATCTCCGGATCATGACCGCAGTCACGAGTCTCAAGCGCAAGGTCCTGGCCGAGTTGATCGGCACGGCCTTGCTGCTCGCCGTCGTCATTGGCTCCGGCATCATGGCGCAACGGCTTGCGGGCGGCAACGCGGCGATCGCGCTGCTCGCCAACACGCTGGCAACCGTGGCCGGACTGTATGTGCTGATCGAGGTGTTTGGGCCCTTGAGCGGGGCGCATTTCAATCCCGCCGTCAGCGCTGTCATGGTGCTGCGCGGTGAACTGCATGCTCAGGAATTGCTGCCGTACATCGCTGCGCAACTCGTCGGCGCGCTGCTGGGTGCATGGCTCGCGCACGCCATGTTCGACCTTCCCATCGTCGAGCTATCGAGCAAGGTGCGCGCAGGCACCGGACAATGGATTGCCGAAGCCGTGGCGACTGCAGGTTTGATCCTCGTGATCCTGCGCGCGCCGGGCGAACGCGCCGCGATCATGGTGGCGGCGTACATTGGCGCCGCATACTGGTTCACGGCATCGACATCGTTTGCGAATCCGGCCGCAGCGTTCGGACGCATGTTCAGCGACACTTTTGCAGGCATTGCGCCTTCCAGCGTACCCGCCTTCGTCATTGCCCAACTGATTGGCGCGGCGACTGGCCTCGCGCTGCATACAGCCTTCGAACCGCGCAAGCTACGCGTTGGTCACCCGAACCTGGTTGAGTCGTCCGGCGAACACGGCGACGCTCGCTGATGCGCGCATGCGGCTCAGCTGCAGCTTCGCGAGACAAAGCCCGCAGGAGGATCCCGGAGACCTGTCTCCGGGCTTTAGCGTATGCGCCCGGCCGGGCGCAAGGCCATAGTGAGGAGATGATCAGGACTCGTTCGGACGGATCGTCAGCGCGTTCTTGACCGACGTGACGCCTTGCACGCCCGTGGCGACTTCGGTGGCGTGTTCGATCTGCGACTGCTCCGGCACCGAGCCCTGCAGGACGATGGCGCCGTCACGCGCGCGCACGGTGATGTTGGCAACATCGATCTTCTTGTCCTTGGCGAGAGCGGTGCGGACCTTACGGCTGAGCGCGCGATTAGCGGCCTTGGCCTGCTTCGATTGCGCCTTCGACGGGGTTGCCTGTTGCTCGGCTGCGGCAGTCGCGCCGCTAGCTGCGTCGCCCTGCGCATAGGCGTGCAAAGACGCGGCCACGAGAGCCGTCGCCGCGGCCAGCTTGAATACCTGAATAGCCTTCATGGAATTTCTCCTGTTGTCACAGTCTTGTTGTGGGCCCACGAACGGGCCGGTGCACTACACCATCTACGACTAAGCATTCGCGCGCCAGAAACGGCGCTAGACGCGATGCCGCATTTTTCGACGACATCGCATCCATTCGCGCGAGCGCGCGGCAAATTATAAGAATGAAAGGAACGGCACAGGTCGGAGAAAATGCGGCCGAATCATTAGCTTGATATCGGTCCCGTCATGGAGTAGGCACACCGTTCGTGACCACGGGCTTGTGGTCACATCGCCCGCTCCCTTAATTGCATCCGTCAACGATCGAACGGCTTCGATGCGCTATTTCCGCGTTGGGAGCGAAATGGCGCGCGCAAACGGTCGCGCGTGGGCGGCAAAATTCTGCCAGGCGTCGCATTATTACGACGCCGGTTTTGCCGTTGGATCAGCGCGATGACCGGCTTCCTCTTGCACTGCGCGACGCATCGGATTTCACTATTGCCTCGCGTTCGAGCCATGAACGGAACAACGCGACCCGTTCATCGCCGGACTTCTCGTCCGCCACGTAAGTGCAATAGCTGCGCGATGGCAGACGTGGGCCAGCGAACGGTGCGACGAGCCGGCCAGCGGCGAGGTCGTCGGCGACCAGCGCGGTGGGCCCCATCGCGATGCCGATTGCGTCGATGGCAGCCTGCAAGGTCAGAAAGAAGTGGTCGAAGGTCAAAGCGGCGGCCGGCCTCAGGTCGGGCATCTGCACGCTCGCCAGCCAGTCGGGCCAGAGCCGCGGAAGACTCGACGTGTGCAGCAACGTGTGCTCTCGCAAGTCGCCAGGCGAGCGCAGCGGTACGCGCTTCAAAAGCGTAGGACTACAGACCGGAAGCCGCTCCTCGGACAAGAACGGTTGCATCGAATAGCCGTAGAAGGTGTCCGGGCCACCCCGGATGACGAGGTCATAGTCGTCCTTCAGACTTTCCAGCGGCTCGTTCGACGTCTCCACCTTGACGTCGATGTCGGGATGGCCGGCGCGGAATTTCGCCAGCCTCGGCACCAGCCAGCGCAGCGTGAATGTCGCGGGCGCATTCACGGACAGGGTTCGGGAGACAGTTTGCGGCGTGCCGTATCGCGCGGTTGCCGCCGAGAGCTGTTCGAACAACGGGCCGATTTCCGCCAGATAGTGCTTCGCCGCCGGCGTCAGTTCCACGCGGCGGTTGTGCCGCTCGAAGAGCGACGCGCCAAGCCACTCCTCCAGCAAGCGCACGTGCTGGCTCACTGCACCGGGCGTCACGTGCAGTTCCGCGGCGGCGTCCTTGAAGCTGCCGAGCCGGCCTGCGGCCTCGAAGGCTCGCAGGGCGTTGAGTGGGGGCAACACCGGTTTCATTCGCGAGAGTTTATCTAACGTAAGCACCCAATTTATCTGGTTTGTTAGCCCGTCACAAGATAGATATCCTTCTTGCTACACCATTCATGCATCCCTGCCCGCACCCTCATGCTCAGTTATACCGGCGGTATCGTGCTGTTCGCCGCGCTGCTCCACGCGAGCTGGAACGCCATGCTCCACGGCAACCGCGACCGGTTTTTCTCCATGGCGTGGATGAGCATCGCCATCGGGCTGGTTGCCACGCTCGTCATCCTGTCCGTACCCTCGCCGGCCCGCGCTTCGTGGCCCTACATCGCCGCGTCGGGGCTCGTGCATGTCTTCTACAACGTGAGTCTCGTGCGCTCGTATCGCCGCAACGACCTGGCGCTCGCGTACCCGATCGCACGAGGCTCGTCGCCGCTGCTCGTCACGCTCGGGGCGGCACTGTTCGCGCATGAAGCGATCGGCCCGTTGCACGGTCTCGGGATCGCGATGATTTCGGGAGGCATCATCGCGATCGCGCTGCAGGGGCGTCACGTGTCGCGCGCGGGCGCACTCGCCGCGCTGACGACCGGTGCAACGATCGCGCTCTATACCGTGATCGACGGCATCGGCGTGCGCCTGTCCGACGGCCAGCCGCTCAGCTACACCGCATGGATGTTCCTGTCCTATTGGACGATGCCGGCGCTGTTCGTTGCGCGCCGCGGGCCCCCGGCGCTATGGACACCGGTACGCGCCGAGCCGCTGTCGATCGCCTCGTCGCTGGCCGGCGGCCTCGTGTCGATCGGGGCGTATGGCATCGTGATCTGGGCGCTGCAGGCGGGCGCGATGGGCGCAATATCGGCGTTGCGCGAGACGAGCGTGGTGTTCGCGGTGCTGATCGGGCGGATGTTTTTGCGGGAGGCGGTGAGCGGATCGCGCTGGCTCGCCTGCGTGGTCGTCGCGGCCGGTGCGGTTTGTCTCGGGCTCTGAGATGATTTCACGCACACCGTTTGCTACCCGTGCTGCATCGCGCAACTGAGCACGCAACTTGAGTTCGCAGGAGCGCCCCATGCTTGATCATATCGAAACCGACCTGCTCGACATCGCCTATGACGAACAGGGCGACGCGAATGGATGGCCGGTCGTGCTGCTGCACGGCTTTCCCTATGACATTCGCGCATACGACGAGGTGACGCCACGCCTCGTATCCGAGGGCGCCCGCGTCATCGTCCCCTACCTGCGGGGATACGGCCCAACGCGCTTCCTTTCGCCCACGACACTGCGCTCGGGCCAGCAGGCAGCGCTTGGCGCTGACCTGCTGGCGCTGCTCGATGCCCTGCAGATCGAGCGGGCCATCCTCGGCGGATACGACTGGGGCGGCCGCGCGGCATGCATCGTGGCGGCACTCTACCCGTCGAGGGCGCGGGGTCTGGTTTCCGTCAACGGCTACAACATCCAGGATATCGCCGCTGCCGCACAGCCAGCCGACCCCGAAAAGGAACACCGCATGTGGTACCAGTACTACCTGCACGGCGAGCGCGGCCGCGCTGGGTTGATTGAAAAACGGCGCGAATTCTGCCGTCTCCTGTGGTCACTCTGGTCGCCGACCTGGCACTTCGACGACGGCCTCTACGCGCGCACGGCAGCGTCGTTCGACAATCCCGATTTCGTCGACGTGGTGGTCCATTCTTACCGTCACCGTTTCGGACTGGTCGAAGGCGATCCCCGCTTCGACGACATCGAGCGACGCCTCGCCGCCACGCCGCCGATCACCGTGCCGACGATCACGCTCGACGGCGACGCCGACGGCGTCCAGCCGCCCGGCGCACGAGAGACAAGCTCGAAGCGCTTCAGCGGGCGCCATGAGAACCGCATCGTGCCGAATGCAGGTCATAACCTTCCGCAGGAGGCGCCAGAAGTGTTCGCCAAAGCGGTGCTCGACGTCAACGCGTGGGCAGGTTGACGCCGCGTCCTTGCACAACACGCTTTATTCGAGAGGAGAAGCTAAAGACATGGTTGGCGATACGAACCAACGGGCAGGCCAGTGCCACTGCGGCGCAGTGCGTTTCGTGGCGACGCTCAGCGACGGCTTCAACTCGATCCGCCGCTGCAACTGCTCTTACTGCCGCATGCGAGGCGCGGTCATCGTCGCGGCCGAAACGAGTGGGATCGAATTCCTGCAGGGCGAGGAGATGCTAACGGACTACCGCTTCAACACCGGAGCGGCGCGGCACTTCTTCTGTTCTCGCTGCGGAATCGCCACCCATCTTCAACGGCGCTCGAATCCGAACCTGTATGGCGTGAACGTGGCTTGCCTCGACGGCGTCAGCCCGTTCGATTTCGCCGAGGTCCCTGTCATGGACGGCGTGAATCATCCGAACGACACCGGCGGGCAGGCGCGTCTGGCGGGCATGCTGCGTTTCATCGCAGCCAGCTGAGGTCTCAGCGCCATTCGCATATCGAAGTGAAGGCTCAAAAAAACCGCCGTACTTTCGCGCGGCGGCTTTCGCCAGAAGCTGGCAAGCGCAGCAACAGCAAGGAAAATCAGCCGAGCCCGCCCATCATCAGGTACTTCGTTTCGAGGTACTCGTCGAGCCCGTACTTCGAGCCTTCGCGCCCGAGCCCCGACTCCTTCACGCCACCAAAAGGCGCGACTTCCGTCGAGATGATGCCCTCGTTGATGCCGACCATGCCGCTTTCCAGCGCGCCCGCCACGCGCCAGACGCGGCCAATGTCGCGCGCGTAGAAGTAGGCGGACAGGCCGAACTCGGTATCGTTCGCCGCCTGGATCGCTTCTTCCTCGGTCTCGAAGCGGAACACCGCGGCAACGGGGCCGAACGTCTCTTCGTGCGCGAGCATCATGCCGCCGTGCGCGCCCGTGATGACCGTGGGCTCGTAAAACGTGCCGCCCCGCGCATGCGGGTGGCCGCCGCACGCAATGGCGCCGCCCTTCTCGAGCGCATCGCTCACGTGCGCCTCGACCTTGCGCAACGCCGCGCCGTTGATGAGCGGCCCTTGCGTGGCGCCCGGCTCCATGCCGCCCGACACGCGCAACGCGCGCACCGCCGCAACCAGCTTCTCGACAAACGCGTCGTGTACGCCGGCCTGCACGTAGAAGCGGTTCACGCACACGCAGGTCTGCCCCGTGTTGCGGAATTTCGAGGCGATCGCGCCTTCCACGGCGGCATCGAGATCGGCGTCGTCGAACACGATGAAGGGCGCGTTGCCGCCCAGTTCGAGCGACACCTTCTTCACCGTATCGGCGGCAGCGCGCATGAGCAGCTTGCCCACGCGCGTCGAACCCGTGAACGAGATCTTGCGCACGGCCTTCGAGGCCATCAGCGTATCGCCGATCGCCGGGGCATCGCCCGAGACGACGTTGAACACGCCGCGCGGAATGCCCGCCTCGACCGCCAGCTCGGCGAGCGCGAGCGCCGAAAGCGGCGTCTCTTCCGAAGGCTTGAGCACCATCGTGCAACCTGCCGCGAGCGCCGGGCCGGCCTTGCGCGTCACCATGGCGAGCGGGAAATTCCACGGCGTGATCGCACCGACCACGCCCATGGGTTCCTTCGTCACGACAATGCGCGCGCCCTTCTTCGGCGCGGGAATCACGTCGCCATAGGCGCGTCGCGCTTCCTCCGCGAACCACGTGAGAAAGCTCGCCGCGTACGCCACTTCGCCCAGCGCTTCCGCATAGGGCTTACCCTGCTCGGCCGTCATGATGCGCGCGAGGTCTTCGCGATGCAGGTGCATCAGCTCGCCCCAGCGGCGCACCTTCGCGCTGCGCTCCGCCGCCGTGGCGTCGCGCCACGCAGGGAACGCATGCGAGGCCGCCGCCACGGCCTGCAGCGCTTCGCGCGCACCGGCGCGGGCCACTTGCGCGAGCGGCGCGCCGGTGGCCGGGTCGAGGATCGGGTAGGTCGCTTCGCTCGCCACCCATTCGCCGTCGATGAAGCTCGAGGTGCGCCACAGGCGCGCTTCTTTCAGTCCGTCAATCGTCAAGCTCGTCATGCTGCGATCTCCAGGCGTCGCGCCGCGCGCGGCACGCGCGGAATGCGTGCGCTCACGTAATCGTTGATCACGTCGCACGGCGTGTAGTTGCGATCGAGTTCGTAAAGCTCGTCGGCGCTAAGTTGCGTGTCGAGCGCGGCGAGCGCGCTTTCGAACTGCGCGACGGTGTCCGCGCCCACGAGCATCGACGAGACGCCCGCACGCCCCAGCACCCAGGCCTGCGCGATCTGCGCGCACGACACGCCGCGCGCCGCCGCGACTTCGGCCACCGAACGCGCGATATCGCGCGAGGCCTCGTCGTCGTACATCTGCACGGTGAAGAAGTCGGTCTGGTTGCGCACCGACTTCGCGTCGCCGGAAAGGAGGCCTCGTGCGAGCGGACTGAACACCGACACGCCCACGCCCTGATCCTGGCAGAACGGAATCATCTCGCGCTCTTCCTCGCGATACGCGCAGTTCAGCTGCAGCTGCATATTGATCGGTCGTGCGAAGTGATAGCGCTCGCACGCCTGCAGAATCTTGGCGAACTGCCAGGTGAACATCGTCGACACGCCGATATAGCGCGCCTTGCCCGCACGCACGATGTCGTTCAACGCATCCATGGTTTCTTCGACCGGCGTGTTCACGTCGAAGTAGTGCAGCATGTAGACATCGACGTAATCGGTTTGCAGTCGGCGCAGCGAGCCGTCGATGCCTTCCATGATGTGCTTGCGCGAGTGGCCCTGGTTATTCGCGCCATTGCCGATCGGATAACCGACCTTGGTCGTGAGCACGAGTTCGTCGCGCTTCGCAAGCCGCCGCACGATGCGCCCCACCACTTCTTCGCCCACGCCGGTCGAATAGAAGTCCGCGAGGTCGATGAAGTTCACGCCCGCCTCGAGCGCGCGGCGCACGATGGGCTCGCTCTGCTCTTCGTTGTAGATCCAGGGCTTCCATTCCGGCGTGCCCATGTTCATCGTGCCGAGGCACAGGCGCGACACCTTCAGGCCGGAGCGGCCAAGTTGCACGTATTGCATCGTAGTCACCTGTAACGATTGGTGCGGCTCAAGCCGCCCTGGCCTTCGGCGTGTAGAACGGATTGCTGATCTGATCCTTGATCTTCGCAATGTCGTCGAGCAACGGCAGCCCGTTCATCGCAGCGCGAATGGCCGTCTTGCAGGCCACGTAATTGTTCTCGTACACGGCGTCGAGGTCGTCGCACGACCAGTTCACCCAGTTCGCCGTGACGATGCACCACTCGTTCTCCGCTTGCGGCGGCAGCGTGCCGTCGAGCATCGCTTCCGTCACCGCCTTCGCGATGGCCGCCTGCGAGGCGCCCCACGTGGCGTTGCCGTGCAGGTCGCCGCGAATGTCGGCCTTGTTCACGTAGAGCGTGGCGGGCTTGACCGGCACGTTGGGCTGCGCCACCACCATGAACGGCACGTGCCCTTGCGAAGGCGACGACAGGCTGTTCGTAAACGCCTGTCCCACCGGGCCATTGCGCGGGCCGATCATGATGTTGATGTGGGCAGCGTTTACGCCTGGTCCAGCGAAACCTTCGCCGATATAGACTTGCAGGTCTTTCATGTTTGACTCCGTCTCCTGTGTACATGGGTTCGAATTTGGCCAGACGCATTCCAGCACACGCCGCAATCGCCCAAAAGCTATGAAATCTCATGGGGGCATGACGCGCAGTCATCGCTCTCGCATGCATCATTCGCGTGATGAAAGTGGCATGAGATCAGGTAATGCATCGATGACTATTCGTTGCTTCGCAACCCGAAATGCCACGGCTAGACTCTGGTCGGATTGATTCGAAAAGCGGCGGCCCCACGCTGGCCCGCGCATACAATTCCAATCACTGGAGACGACATGAGACGTATCACGCTGGCAGGCGTGCGCATTGCCGCCGCCCTCGCGCTGACCTGCGCGGCCACGAGCAGCTTTGCAGCCCCCGGCTGGTGCCAGGCGGGCAAAACCGTGAAGCTCGCGCAAATCACCTGGGAAAGCGGCGCGCTGATGACCGAAATGGTGCGCACGGTGCTGGAGAAGGGTTACGGCTGCAAGACCGAAGTCGTGCCCGGCGCCACGGCCGCCACCGAAACGGCGCTTACGAAGAACGACCTGCAGGTGTGGGCCGAGCACTGGACGGGCCGCAGCCCCATCGTCGCGCGCGGTTTGAAGGACGGCAGCGTGAAGCTCGTGGGCGAACTGATTCCCGGCGGCGACAAGGAAGGCTGGTACGTCCCCGACTATGTGATCAACGGCGACGCCAGGCGCGGCATCAAGCCCATGGCGCCGCAACTGCGCTCCGTCGCGCAACTGCCGCAGTACAAATCCCTCTTCACGGACGACGAAGAACCCGGCAAGGGCCGCTTCTACAACTGCCCCGCGGGCTGGGATTGCGAGCGCTTCAACAACCGCCTGCTCACGGCCTACAAACTCGGCGACGACTACACGAACTTCCGCCCCGGCACCGGCGGTGCGCTCGACGCGGCGATCGCGTCGGCCTACGAGCGCGGCAAACCCATTCTGTTCTACTACTGGCAGCCCGCCGGCCTGATGGCGAAGTACCACTTCGTGCAACTCGAGGGCGCGCCGTACTCCGACGCCTGCTGGGACACCATCGCCGATCCGAAGGGCGCGCCGTGCGCCTCCGCGTTCAAGGTCTCGCATCTGAAGGTCGCGGTCTCCACGCCGTTCTACGACGCCGAGCCGGACGCCGTCGCGTTCTTCGGCAAGGTGAGCCTGCCGCTCGCGCTCGACGAACAACTGGTCCAGCAGATGCACGACAAGAAGCTCGACGCCTCCACGGTCGCGCGCACGTTCTTCGAGCAGCATCCGGAAATCTGGAAGCAATGGGTCACGCCGGAAGTCGCGGCGCGCGTACAGGCCGGCCTGCGCACGTAAGCAACGGCACTGTCCGCACGACGGTACGCATCACATGACACACGCAGAATGAGGCTCACCATGGGATCTCCCTTTCTTCACCTCTCGATCGCCGACTGGGTCAACGATCAGGTCGCCGCGTTCGTGCAGCGCTACGGCGACGCGTTCCACAACTTCAGCGTGCTCATGCTGCGCGACCTGCTCGTGCCGCTCGAAAGCCTGCTGCGCGCCACGCCTCCCGTCGTCGTGCTCGCCGCCGTGGGCCTGCTCGGCTGGCATGCCTCGCGGCGCATCGGCGTGGCGCTGCTGTTCGTCGTGCTGCTCTGGCTGATCGGCTGCTTCGGGCTGTGGGACAAGCTCATGCAGACCTTCGCGCTGATGGTCGTCGCCACGCTCATTTCGGTCGTGCTCGGCGTACCGCTCGGCATTCTCGCGGCCTCGAGCAGCGGACTGCGCCGCGTGCTGCTGCCGGTGCTCGACGTCATGCAGACGCTGCCGAGCTTCGTGTACCTGATTCCGGTGCTCATGCTGTTCGGCCTCGGCAAGGTGCCCGCCATTCTCGCCACGGTCGTCTATGCGCTGCCGCCGCTCATTCGTCTGACCGATCTCGGCATCCGCCACGTGGATGCGGAAATCGTCGAAGCCGCGCGCGCCTTCGGCACCACGCGCATGCAACTGCTGTTTGGCGTGCAGTTGCCGCTCGCGCGGCCGAGCATCATGGCCGGTATCAACCAGACCACGATGATGGCGCTTTCGATGGTCGTGATCGCCTCGATGATCGGCTCGCGCGGTCTTGGCGAAGACGTGCTCGCGGGCATCCAGACGCTCGACGTGGGCAAGGGCACGCAAGCGGGCGTCGCCATCGTGATTCTCGCGATCGTGATCGACCGCATCAGCCAGGGCTACGGCCAGGGCCGGCGCACACGCGGTCTCGCGCGCAAATCGAAGCAGCCCTCGCGCATTCCGTTTCGCCGCGTTCGCGAACAGGAAAGCACAAGCGCCGACGCGGCCAACGGCAGCGACCTGACGAGCCAGCCGGCCAAGTAACGAACGCGAAGGCAAAAGCGCCGGCACAATGGCGGAGACCCGGCCGGCGCATCCAGCATACGCAATGAGCATGCAATGAGGTAACGATCATGAGCGGCATCGAAGTCAAGAACGTCTACAAGATCTTCGGCACGCGCGAAAGCAGCCAGCGCGCGCTCGAACTGCTGCGCGGCGGCGCGGACAAGGCCGAGGTCCTCGAGAAGACCCGCTGCAACGTAGGCCTGAACGACGTGAGCCTGTCGATCGGCTCGGGCCAGATCTTCGTGATCATGGGTCTGTCGGGCTCGGGCAAATCCACGCTGGTACGCCACTTCAACCGGCTCATCGAGCCGACCGTGGGCGAGATCCTCATCGACGGCAAGGACGTGCTCAAGCTCTCCGACAATGGCCTGCGCGATCTGCGCCGTTACGGCGTGAGCATGGTGTTCCAGAGCTTCGGACTCCTGCCTCACCAGACGGTGCTCAACAATGCCGCCTATGCGCTGGCCACGCGCGGCGAAAAGAAAGCGGCGGCGCACGCGAGCGCGCGCGAATGGCTCGGCAAGGTGGGCCTCGCGGGTTATGCGGACCACTATCCCGACGAGCTTTCGGGCGGCATGCGCCAGCGCGTTGGCCTCGCTCGCGCGCTGGCCGCGAACACCGACGTGCTGCTGATGGACGAAGCGTTCTCGGCACTCGATCCGCTCATCCGCACCGAAATGCAGGACCAGCTGCTCGAACTCCAGGCCACGCTCAAGAAGACCATCGTGTTCATCACGCACGACCTCGACGAGGCGCTGCGCATCGGCAACCAGATCGCGATTCTGCGCGACGGCCGGCTCATCCAGTGCGGCACGCCCGACGACATCCTGCACCGCCCCGCCGACGACTACGTGCGGCGCTTCGTCGAGCGCCGCGCCGGGACGACGCACTAAGCCGCCGTACATGCGGGCGCTCATCGGCCTGCTGGGCGGCTATACGATCCTCGTTTGCGGGAACAGCCTCCTCACGACGCTGATCTCGCTGCGCATGCTGCAAGGTGAGCGCACCGCACTCGACGTCGGCCTCGTGCAATCGTGCTATTACGTCGGCTTTATCGTCGGCGCGCTGGGGCTCGGCCCGATCGTCGGGCGCATCGGGCCACAGCGCGCCTTCATCGGCTTTGGCGCGCTCGCCGCGCTCGCGGCGCTCGGCTATCTCTCGTTCGATTCCCCTGACATCTGGGCCGTGCTGCGGCTCATCACCGGCTTCAGCATGGTCGGCGTGTTCACCTCGATCGAAAGCGGCGTGAACGGCGCGGTGCCGAACGAGCGGCGCGGGCGTGCGTTCGCGTTTTATCTTGTGCTCACCTATCTCGGCGTCAGCGCCGGGCAGTTCCTGCTGGGCGTGGGCGCGCCCGGCGGCATCTTCGAGCATGCGCTCGTGAACGGCTTGTTCGTGACCGCGCTCATCCCGGTGGCGTTGATCGGCGAGTGGCAATCGGCTGGAGCCGGACCGCCCGCGCCTGCGGCCACGGCGCCGCCTTCCGCGCTCGCCACGCCGAAGCGCCCCACGCTGCTGCTCGACGGCCTGCGCGAACTGCACCGCGTCGCGCCGCGCAGCGTGCCGGCCTGCATCGGCGCGGGGCTGCTTTCCAGCGCGTTTTACGCGCTCACGCCGGTGTATCTCGCGCGCATCGGTTATCCGGCCAGCGGGATTTCGCGCGCCATGGGTGTCGTGCTGATCGGCGCACTGCTTTCGCAATGGCCCGTGGGGCGGCTCTCGGACCGCCTCGGGCGGAGCGCCACGCTCGGCCTGATCTCGCTCGTCTCCGCGTGCGCGGCAGCGGCGCTCGCCATCCTGCGCGCACCGGTTCTCGTCGATACGATCCTCTTTCTCTACGTCGCGCTTACCTTCACGCTCTACGGCGTGATCGTCTCCGACGTGAACGACCGTGTCGATCAGGCGCGACGCGTGCAGACGAGCGCGACGCTGCTGCTCGTGTTCTCGCTCGGCGGCGCGGCCGGTCCCACCGTCGCTTCGCTGTTCATGCGTCTTCTGGGGGCGGGCGGGCTCTATGTGTTCGCGCTCGTCGTCACGCTCTCGCTCGCTGCGCTCTCACGTGCGCGGGGCGTCTGAATGGCAGCGCGGGCCGGTATACTGCGTCGTTTGCAGGAGGCGTCGTTTCGACATGGCGCCCGGAGCGAGGAGACGACCTTGAAGCGAAAGATGCCGGCGCTGAACGCCCTGAAGGCGTTCGAGGCGGCAGGCACGAGCGGCAGCTTCACCCGCGCCGCCGAGCAGCTGAACGTGACGCAGAGCGCGGTGAGCCGCCAGGTGCGCCAGCTCGAAGAACAGCTTGGCGAGGCGCTGCTCGAGCGCCATCACCACCGGCTCGAACTGACCGAAGCCGGGCGCGCGCTGCTGCGCACGCTCCAGCAGTCGTTCGACCGCATCGAACTGACGGTGCGCACGATCCAGCAGAAGAGCGACCTCAACCGCCTGCGCGTGAACGCGCCGCCCACCTTCGCGAGCCGCTGGCTCGTGCCGCGCCTTACGCGTCTGCAGGCGCGCCATCCCGAACTCGAACTGAGCCTCACCACGCATCTGCAGGACAGTCTCGCCGATTCGACGGCGCTGGACTGCGCGATCCGCTTTGGCGATGGCGAATGGGAAGGCCTCGACAGCTCGCTGCTGATGCACGAATCGCACATCGCGGTGTGCGCGCCCGCGCTGCTCGCGCAAGGGCCCATCGATCTCACGCGGCACACTTTGCTGCACGTGCTCGCGGGCGACAACCAGCGCTATCTCACCTGGCGGCACTGGCTCGACGCGGCGCGCATCGAGGACGTGGACACCTCGGGCGGCTACGAATTCGACCTGCTCGACCATGCTATCCGTGCGGCCATCGAAGGGCTCGGCGTGACGATGGCCGACCGCCACATGATCGAGCACGAGCTGGCCCAGGGTCTGCTCGCGCCCGTGCGCGACATCCACGTGGACGGCCGCCAGTCATACTGGTTCGTGGTGCGGCCCGAACAGAAGGCTTCGAAGCCGCTCCGGCTTTTCCGGCAATGGCTTCAGGACGAAGTTGCGGCCATGCGCTGACGTCCCTGCTCGATGGCCTTCGCGGCGATGGCCTGATCGGCATCTTCCAGAATCAGGTCTGCGCCCTTTTCTGCGACCATCATCGTCGGCGCGTTGGTGTTGCCCGAAGTGATATTGGGGAAGATCGACGCATCCACCACGCGCAGGCCTTCGATGCCGTGCACGCGCAGGCGCGCGTCCACCACCGACGTGCGCGGGTCCGGCCCCATCGCGCAGGAGCCGCACAGGTGATAGATCGAGCCGCTTTGCTCGCGGAAGAACTGGAGCATGCTCGCGTCGTCGGTCACTTCGCCGGCGGGCGTCACCTCGGCTTCGGTGATGCCCTGCAGTGCGCGCGCTGTCATCAGCTTGCGCACGAGGCGGCTGCCCGCAATCGCTTCGTCGCGGTCCTTCTGCGTCGAGAGGTAGTTGCCGCGAATTTTCGGCGCGTCTTCCACGTTCGCCGAAGCGATCTCCACCGAGCCGCGGCTCGTGGGCCGGCAAGGATTGAAGCAGACGAGAAAGCCCGAATACGGCTCCGGCGTGAGCTGCGCCCGACTGGATTTGGGAATCCGGTACGAAAGCGGATTGAAGTAAACCTGCATGTTCGGGTGCGCCTCGTCCTGGCTCGTGCGGAAGAAGCCGCCCGACTGGTTTACGCTCATCGAGAACGGGCCCTTGCGCTGAAGCACGTATTGCAGTCCGAACTTCAGCTTGCCCATCCAGCTGCTGAATGAATCGTTGAGCGTCTTCACGCGCGAGCGATAGTAAAAGCTCACGCACAGATGGTCCTGCAGGTTCTGGCCCACCGCAGGCAGTTCATGCACCACGTCGATGCCGTGCTTCGCGAGCAGTTCGCGCGGGCCCACGCCCGATAGCTGCAACAGCTTGGGCGAATCGACCGCGCCGGCCGCGACGATGACCTCGCGATTTGCACGAAACGTGCGCTTCACGCCCTGCTGCACGATCTCCACGCCGATGGCGCGTTTTTGCGCCTCGTCGAACAGCACACGCGTGGCGCGCGCATGATGCTCGATCTTCAGGTTCGAGCGCTGCCCCGCGCGATGCAGGTAGGCCACGCTGCTCGAATCGCGTTTGCCGTCGCGCGTGTTCACATCGTAGATGCCCGCACCTTCGAGCCGCGCGCCGTTGAAGTCCTCGTTGCGCTCGTAGCCGAGCTGCGTGCAGCCTTCGACAAAGGTGCGGCAAACCGGATGCGCGCCCTCCTTCATCGGCGTGATGCGCACGGGGCCGTTCGCGCCGTGCCACGGCGTGTCGCCGAGCGGATGCGATTCGAGCTTGCGGAAGTACGGCAGCACTTCCTGGTACGACCAGCCCGCATTGCCCGCCGCGGCCCAGTCGTCGTAGTCGCGCGCGGCGCCGCGCACGTAGATCATGGCGTTGATCGCGCCAGAGCCGCCCTGCACCTTGCCGCGTGGCGCGTAGATCTGCCGGCCGGCAAGCTCCGGCTCCGGCTCGCTGTAGTACATCCAGTTGTACTGCTTGTTGTAGTACAGCTTGGCGAACCCGATCGGGATCTTGAACCAGAACGAATCGTCGGGTCCGCCCGCTTCGAGCAGCAGCACCGAATGACGCCCCGAAGCGGAGAGCCGTTCCGCGAGAATGCAGCCCGCCGAGCCGGCGCCGGCGATGATGTAGTCGTAGTTCATCTGAGTGCTCCGGCAGGTCAGCCGCGTGCGGGCGAGGTATCGCGCACGTCGGCGGGCTGGCTCGCCATCTGCAGATGCAGACGCTTACCCGTATAAGGCGAGTGCGCGCGCACGACGTCCATGTCGAGCTCGACGCCAAGGCCCGGTGCCTTCGACGGGACGATGTAGCCGTCTTCCCACTGAATCGGCTGCTTGAGCACTCGTGCGTGGAAACCGTCCCACGTGCCGATGCTTTCCTGAATCAGGAAGTTCGGCGTGCAGGCCGCGAGCTGAATGCTTGCCGCCGCGCCAATGGGCCCGTTGTAGAGATGCGGCGCGATCTGCGCGTAGTGCACTTCGGCGAGCGTCGCGATCTTCTTCGCTTCGAGCAGGCCGCCCACGCGCGCGACGTTCAGTTGCAGGATCGACGCACCGCCCGCCTGCAGCAGTTTGTGAAATTCGTATTTGGTGGTGAGGCGCTCGCCCGTGGCAATGGGAATCGACGTGTGCTTCGCGACATTGGCGATGGCCTCCTCCTGGCCCGGCGGCACCGGCTCTTCGAACCACAGCGGGTCGTATTTCTCGAGCCGCTTCGCCAGCCGGATCGCCGAGGAAGGCACCATCTGTCCATGCGTGCCGAACAGCAGATCGGCCCTGCTTCCCACCGCTTCTCGCACCTTGCGGCAGAACGTTTCGCATCGGTCGAGCACGTCGAGCGAAAGCTGATGCCCCGAATAAGCCGTGTACGGACCCGCCGGATCGAACTTCACCGCGGTGAAGCCACGCTTCACGTTCTCGGCCGCGCATTCGGCGGCGAGATCGGGATCGTCGTAATCGTATTCGCCTTGCGCGTTCTTCGGGTACAGGTAGGTGTACGAACGAAGCCGCTCGTTCACCATGCCCCCGAGCAGTTCGTACACGGGCTTGTCCGCCGCCTTCCCGATGATGTCCCAGCATGCCATTTCGAGGCCGCTCACGATGCCCATCATCGTGAGGTCCGGGCGCTGCGTGAAACCGCTCGAATAGCCCTCGCGGAACAGGCGCTCGACGCGGTGCGGATCGTGGTCCAGCAGATAGCGCGTGAAGACGTCTTCGATCGCGCTCACCATCACGTCGGGATGGAACGTGGCCGCGTAGATTTCGCCCACGCCTTCGATGCCACAATCGGTTTTCAGCGTAACGAAGATCCAGTACATGCCGCCGAGGTGCGGAGGCGGCACCGCGACGACGTTCGTTTCAATTGCAACGACTTTCATGGTTCAGGCTGTTTCAGGCAGGTTTGGAGTGGGTCATACGCTTGAGCACGAGCGCGGCGATACCGCCGAGCGTGCCAATGGCGGCGACATAGGCGAAATAGATCTGGTAGCCGAGCATGCCCGCGTAGTGCTCGGTGATATAGCCGTTCACGAGCGGCAGGAAGATGTCCGACGAATAGCCGATCAGCGAAACGAGCCCGATGGCGAGGCCCGTGATGCGCATGGGAATCGCGCAGTAGTCGAGCAGCGTCCAGTAGAGGCCGCGAATCGCGTAGGTCATGAGGCCGATGAACAGCACCACCGCGCCGAGCAGCGCCATGTTGCGCAGCGTGGGCAGCACGATCAGGCCGATCAGGCCCGCGACGGCCAGGAACAGCGCCCAGATCAGCACGCGCAGGTTCGACAGACGGTCGCCGAGAAAGCCGCCGCCGATGCCCCCGATGGGACGCATCCAGAGCTTCGCGGTGGTGACCATGCCGGCCGCCACGACGGTCATATGCATCTCACCCTGCTGGAGGTACGCGGAGAAGCTGTAAGTCGCCCAGAAGATCTGATAGCCGCAGAACACCACGGCTGCCATGAGCCAGAGCTGGGGAATCGCGGCGAGCGTCGCGAGATCGCGCCACAGCGAACCGTTCGCATTCGCCTCGACCGGCTTGCTTTCGGCCTGCGCGGGCGCGGGGTCCTTGAAGAAGCTCATCAACGCGCCGAGTGCGATACACGTGAAGGAATACATATAGATCACGTGGCGCAGGCCCGCCGCTTCACCGCGTCCCGAGCCGGTTGCGGTGGCGAAGAGCGCGAGCGCGGCAGTGGCGAGCAGCGCTTCGACGAGCCCGCGTCCGCCATCGAGCAGCCCGAAAAAACGGCCTTGTTCGTTCGCCCCCGCGATCATGCGCACGCGTTTGAGCACGGACGCCCAGAACGTGAGGCCGGTCGTGACGCCCCAGAGGCAGAAGATCACGAGCAGCGCATGGAACGAGGGTGCGGTGGAGTACCAGAGGCCGAGCGCCCCGGTGCCGATAAGTGAAAAGCAGATCAACAGGCGCGGTGCGACGCGGTCGGCGAGCCAGCCGCTCGGCAGATAAGACACGAAGAACACGATGCCGAGCACCGAGTAGAGATAGCCGAGTTGGGCGTTGTCGATATGCAGGACATCGAGCATCGTGGTCTGGTAGACCTGACGCAGATACAGCAGCGGATAGATGCCGCCCGCGGCGAGCACGAGCAGCAGCAACTGCACGTAGCGCTGCATGGAGCCCGCAGCGGCGGGCGTGAGCGATGGGGTTTCGGCGCTCGGCATCGCCGGCGCATTGGGCTTTCCGATGGACTTCTGCAAGTTTGTCTCCTGTCGACCAGAGTTGGTGCAAAGCACTTACTCTGGTCCCATGCAAAGCTGTCGACCAGAGTTGGCGCTTTAGCGCTTACTCTGGTCCCATGCAAGGCTGTCGACCGGCACGCGGGCGGTTGCCCGCGCGAGGCGTCTTTTCTTTATCTGCGACGCCCGGTTCAAGGGCGCCGTTGCTGCGATTAATCAGTATCTCGAACGATCAGAACGGCATCACGACAAGGCGTGTCTGCGTGAATTCGAGCATGCCGTGCTTGCCGTCGTCGCCGCCGAGGCCCGAGCGCTTCCAGCCGGCGTGATAGCCCTGATACGGGTCCGCGGGCGTGCGGTTCACGTACAGCTCGCCGGCTTCGATCTCGTTCGCGACGCGCAGGGTCGAGCGGTAGCGCTCCGTAAAGAGCACCGACGAAAGGCCGAACTGGTGATCGTTGGCCATGCGCAGCGCGTCGTCGAGCGTCTCGTACGAAAGCACCGGCAGCACCGGGCCGAAGATCTCCTCCTGCACGATCTCCATGTCCTGGCGGCAATGCGTGAGCAAGGTAGGCGGATAGAAATGGCCCTTGCCTTCGGGCACGTAGCCGCCCGTTTCGAGCTTCGCGCCTTCGGCCACCGCGCGCTCGACCATCGCGTGGATCGCTGTGCGTGCGCTCGCGCTCACGAGCGGACCCATGCGGGTCGCGTCTTCGGCGCGGTCGCCGAAGCGCACGGCGCTCATCTTCTCGCGCAGCAGCGCGACGAAGCAGTCATGCACCGAAGCGTGCACGTACACACGTTCGATCGCCGTGCAAAGCTGGCCGCAATGCGTGGTTTTCGAGCGCACGATGGCCGTTGCGGCCGCTTCGAGATCAGCGTCGTCTTCGATGATCGCGGGCGTCTTGCCGCCCAGTTCCAGTGACGGCTTCGCGATATTTTCCTTGCAGTAGTCGAGCACCTTGCGGCCCGCGCTCACGCTGCCCGTGAGCGTGATCATGCCGACGTCCGTGTGCGTGCAGAGCACAGCGGCCGTGTCGTGGTCCATGGCCAGCACGTTGAAAATGCCCGCCGGAAGTTCGGCTTCCTGCGCGGCGCGCGCCACTTCGAACGCCGAGCACGGCGTGTTGTTGCTCGGGCGCGCGACCACCGCGTTACCGGTGATGAGCGCCGGCGCGACCTTGCGCAGCAGCGTGTACACGGGGAAGTTGAACGGAATCAGGCATGCGGCCACGCCGATCGGCTCGCGCATGAGAATGAGGTTTTCGTTCGCGCTGTCGCTCGGAATCACCTCGCCTTCGATGCGACGCGCCCACTGCGCGTGGTAGCGCAGGATTTCGGCGGCGTACTGTGCTTCGGCGGTTGCGTCCGCGACGCTCTTGCCCGACTCGGCGGCAAGCGCCGCGCCGATCTTCGGCGCGCGCGCCACGATCGCTTCTGCAAACCGGTTCAGGCTCGCGCCGCGTTCGGCGGCGGGCAACTTGCGCCAGGCGCGCTGCGCGGCCCTGGCGGCCACGACCGCGCGAACCGCGTCCGCGGCGCTCGCCGCGCTCACGTGGCCGATCGCGTCGCCGGTTGCGGGATTATGGACAGCGATCTGCGGCCCTTCGGCGCCGACGAACTGCCCATTGATGAAATTGAGGTCTGATCGCATGGATTGCTGCCGGTTTGGCGTTGCCGCCGCTTCACGAGAAAGGGCAGTATCCGTGCGGCATCGGGACGCCACAAACGATTAATTGTCGAGCGGAGCATGCGAAAAACGCATGCTCGCCGAAGCGGGCGCCGGGGCGGCAGGAGCCAAAGCGCGTGGCCATCGCACGCCTTGCTTGTTATAATTCGCTCAAGCGTACGAAACAAATCTAACGTTCGCCGGAACGCAGCACAGTCCGGCGCAGCACCCACTCCATGGCCAAAACCGACCGGCTGCGCGCCCTTGCCGACGCGCTCGCAAAACACAACGTCATGCATCTGCGCGATGCAGCCAGCGTGCTTGGTGTCTCCGAGATGACCGTGCGGCGCGACATCGCCGCGAATCCCGAGCGTTTCACGTATCTGGGCGGCTATATCGTGAGCGCGCAGGACGTGCCCAATACCGCCGGCTACTCGCTCGAACACGAAAAGGACCACTTCGCGCAGGCCAAGTCGCAAGCGTCCGCGCACGCGGCACGGCTCATCGCGCAGAACGACACCGTCTTCATCGACTGCGGTACGACGCTTGCCGCACTCGCGCGCCTCATTCCTTCCCAGTTGCAGATCACGGCGGTGTGCTATTCGCTCAACGTGGCCGAGATTCTGCGGCGCATGCCCAATGTGCGCATGATCCTGCTGGGAGGCGTGTATGTGCCGTCGTCGGATTCGTTTTCCGGCGAGGAGAGCCTGGAAACGCTGCGCCGCATGGGCATCAACAAGGCGTTTATTTCAGCGGGCGGCGTGGACGCCGCGCGCGGCGTGACGTGCTGGAACTTTCACGAAGTGGCGCTCAAGCAAGCCGCCATGGCCAGCGCCGTGGAAAGCCATCTCGTTGTGGATGCCAGCAAGTATGGTATCGTGAAGGCGTGGCGCTTTTCGCAGCTGGACGACTTCAATTCCGTCATCACCGAGAAAGGCCAGACGCTGCGCGAGCACAGCGCATAAGCGCCGACCGGCCGTGCGGCGCC
The DNA here is from genome assembly GCF_040965835.1 of Paraburkholderia sp. BR10872. Lineage (NCBI taxonomy): Bacteria > Pseudomonadati > Pseudomonadota > Betaproteobacteria > Burkholderiales > Burkholderiaceae > Paraburkholderia > Paraburkholderia sp. BR10872. The sequence continues at coordinate 19,628 of NZ_JBFRCN010000036.1, read as the reverse complement.
GGTCTCGCGCCAATAGTCTGCCGACTCAGCCGCGCCGGCGCAGCGCGAACAGCGTGCCGGCCACCAGAATGAACGCGCCGACAATCACCTTCTGCCATGTGCTCGGCACGCCCACGAGAATCAGCACGTTGTTGATGAGCGTGACGAGCGCCACACCGAGCAACGTGCCCACGACGGTACCGCTGCCGCCGGTAATGCGCGCGCCGCCCAGAATCACCGCGGCGATCACGTCGAGTTCCGAGCCCACCAGGTCAAACGGATTGGCAAGCCGGTTGTTCGCCACGTGCAAAATGCCCGCCACGCCGGCGAGAAACCCCGTATAGCCGAACACGAACAGCCGGATCGCGCGCAGGTTGAAGCCCAGCCGCTCCGCAATCGCCGTGCTGCCGCCCATGGCGTAGACGCCGCGCCCCACCATCGTGCGATTGAGCAGCCACCACGTGAGAATCGCGCCCGCCACGAGCGCGATCGCGGAAACCGGCAGCACCGCGTTGAGCCCATCGGCGGTCTTGTAGGCGATGAGCGGAATGCGGCCGAAGTGATCCATGCTGTGCGGGATGTTCATGAAGAACGTCGTGCCCACGAAGGTGAGCAGCAGCCCGCGATAGAGGTATTGCGTGCCGATCGTCACGATCAGCGAGGGCGCCTGCAGCCGGTGCACGAGCATGCCGTTGATGACGCCGAGCACGATACCGCCCACGGCGCCCGTGAGCAGAATGAGCGCGAACGGCGCATCGGGCCACCACGCGAATACGGCCTTCGTGATCGAGTACATCGTGAGCGCGCCGATCGCCGTGAACGAGACGTCGATGCCGCCCGACGCCAGCACGACGAGCGTGCCCAGCGCGAACAGCGACGTGATCGTCGCCGAGTGCAGCAGGTCGAACAGCGTGGCCCACTGGAAAAAGCGCGGGTTGATGGAAGCGACGATCACGCAGGTAATGACGATCAGCGTGGCCGTGAACCATTCGGGGTTGCGGGCGAGCTTCGCGCGCCAGTTCAGCGGTACGCTCTGGCGCGCGACTTCGACGGTGTTGGACGACGTGCTCATTGTCTGATTCATGCTCATGCGGTGTCCGGCAAAACGTTACGCGGAATTCAGGCTGCCTCTGCAAGCAGCGCACGGTACAGCTCGGCTTCGGTCAGACGATCGGCGTGGTGCTCTTCAGCGAGGCGGCCCTTACGCATCATCAGTACGCGGTCGCAGTTCTGCAGCAGCTCGGGCAGGTCGTCGCTCACGAGCAGAATGCCGATGCCTCGCTGCGAGAGCCGCTGCATGATGCGATAGATGATGTCCTTCGAGCCGACGTCCACGCCCACCGTCGGCCCGTGGAGGATCAGCACGTGCGGGTCGATGGCGAGCCAGCGGCCAATCAGCACGCGCTGCTGGTTGCCGCCCGAGAGCGACTGCACGGCCTTGTCCACATCGGGCGTGGCGATCTGCAGTTCCTTCACGGTGTTTTCGGCCAGCGCGCGTGCGCGCGTGCGATCGATCTGGCCGAAGCGGTCGCGCAGGCTCGCGATCATCGCCGTGATCACGTTGTCGCGAATCGGCTTGTCGAGGAAAAGGCCTTCATTCAGGCGGTCTTCCGGCACATAGCCAATGCGCGCACGCCTCGCGTCGCCGGGCGTCGAAAGCTCGATCGCGCGGCCTTCGAGCACGATCTCGCCCGCATCGGCGGGCGCGACGCCCGCAAGCGCGCGCGCGAGTTCGTTGCGGCCCGAATCGAGCAGACCCGTCACGCCGAGAATTTCGCCGCGATGCAGTGTGAACGACACGTCGCTGAAGAGGCCCGTGCGACCCAGACCGCGAACGTCGAGCAGCACGTCGGCTTCGGCCGCGACGTTGCGGTAGCGTTCGGTGGAAAGCTCGCGCCCCGTCATCAGTTCGCTCAACTGCGCCTTGGTGTAGTTCGTGATCGGGCCTTGCGTCACTTTCTGGCCATCGCGCAGCACGATCACTTCGCCGCCGATCGCATAGCACTCGTCGAGCTTGTGGCTCACGAACAGCACGGTCACGCCCTGCGCGCGCAACTGGCCGAGCACGGCAATGAGGTTGGTCACTTCCTTTTGCGTGAGCGAGGTCGTGGGCTCGTCCATGATGACGAACTTCGCCTCGCTCGCAATGGCGCGCGCGATCGCCACGAGCTGGCGCGTGGCGAGCGGCAGTTGTTCGATGAGCGTCGCCTGGAAGTCGGCGTCGCCCGGCAGGCCCACGGCCTTCAAGGCGCGCTCGGCCGTGCGCGCGAGTTCGCGGCGGTCGAACGTGCGCGCGAGGCGCCCCGCGTGCTCAGCGAGTTCGGTCGTGAGCCCGATGTTTTCGGCCACGTTCATGTTGGGCAGCAGCGAAAGATCCTGATACACAGTCTCGATGCCCGCCGCCAGCGATTCGAGCGGCGTGAGCCGCGCGTGGCGCGCGCCGTCGATCACCAGCTCGCCTTCGTCCGGCGGCTGCGCGCCGGAGATGATCTTGATGAGCGTGCTCTTGCCGCACCCGTTCTCGCCGAGCAGGTGATAGATCTGCCCGCGCTCGAACGCGAGCGTCACGCCGCGCAAGGCGTGCACGCCCGTGAAGCGCTTGTGCACGCCGAGCACCTGCAATAACGGTTCTGAAGCCATGTCGTCTCTTCGTGACGTTGCGACGAAGCGCGCGCCGGGCTGCGAGCCCGCTGCGCGCGCCACCTTCTACCGATCAGAAGTTGTATTGCTTGTAGTTCGACTTGTCGACGCTCACCCAGCCCTGGCCGCGCACGATGATGCCCTTGCCCGGACCCTTCGACACCGTGACCTTCTCGTAACCGGGCAGACCGAGGTTCGCGCCGTTCTCCACGGTCTTGCCGTCGATCAGCATCATCGCGATCTTGTTCATGGCGATGCCCGCCAGCTTCGGATCCCAGAACGCAATGCCGTTGATCGCGCCGCTTTCGAGGTACTTGCCGGCCTCGGTCGGCAAGCCGGTGCCGTATACGCAGATCTTGCCCTGCAGGCCCGCTTCCTCGACGGCGCGGCCAATGCCGATCACGTCGAGCGACGACGAGCCCTGGAAGCCCTTGATGTCCGGATGCTTGCGCAGCACTTCCTTGGCCACTTCATACGCGTGCTCGCCGTCGTTGTTGGTTTCGAGGTTGGTCTCGACGAGCTGCATCTTCGGGAACTTCTTCTTCGCGTTGTCGATGCCGCCATTGGCCCACTGCACCTGCGAGCGGCTGCCGAGCGAGCCGACCATCGTCGCCCACTTGCCATCGTCGTGCATGCACGAGGCGAGGCGGTCGTTGAGCGCGGCACCATAGGCGGAGTTGTCGAACGCCTCGACGTCGACCATCGTGTTCTTTTCGTTGTCGGCTTCGTGCGTGACGACCTTGATGCCGCGGTCCATCGCCTTCTTGAGCGCTGGTTCGAGCGTCGGCGGGTCATACGGCACGACCGCGATCGCGCTCACTTTCTTCGCGATCAGGTCGTCGATGATCTTCAGTTGCTGCGCGGCGTCCGCGCGGCCGGGCCCGGTCTGGTAGACCGAAACTTTCGGGTTGTCCTTGCCGAATTCCTTGACGCCGTCGTCCATCCGATTGAACCAGCTGATGCCGGTCACCTTCACCACCGTGACGATGGTCGGGTTCTCCGCCGCATACGCCACGGCCGCCATGCCAGCGGCAAGTGCACACGCCGTGATCGCCACACTGAGTCGCTTGATCTTCATGTTCGATGTCTCCGTTTTTTATTAGCCGATTAACCGTCGCCCCGAAAGAGATGGCGGCGGACCTCCGAGGCACGAGGCCCGCCTGCTACACAGTTCGGCTGGTCAGCCCGAAGTCCGCCCTTTGCCAGCAGACGGGGAGCCGCCGAAACCGAAAATCGCGCGCACCCGCTCGCCGCCCGCGAACGCGAGCGAGAGCAACAGCAGGAAGCCCCAGGCGCAATCGCCAAAAAACTGCGAAACGCCCATCAGATTGAAGAGGCTCGAAAGGAATTGCAGCACCGTTGCGGCGAAGAACACGCAGATGATGCGTCCGTAGCCGCCCGCCGGATTCACGCCGCCCATCACCGCAATGAGAATGGCGATCAGCAGATAGGAATTGCCGTAGTCCCATTTCGCACTGAGCGTGTGCGAAACGCTCACGAGCCCGGCGAGCGAGGCGAGCACGCCGCACATCGCGTAGGTCATGATCAGCATGCGCGCGCGCGGAATGCCCGCATAGAACGCCGCGCGCTGGTTCGTGCCCATGAGGTAAAGGCGCAGCCCGAACGGCGTGCGCCTGAGCAGCCAGCCCAGCAGCACGACCACGGCCACGAATAGCAGGAACGAAATCGGTATCTGAAAGAACGTGCCGTTGCTGATATCGGCGAGCGGTTCGACATAATCCACGTGCACGGAGGCGCCGTTGCTCAGCGCCACCGCGAAGCCCGTGAAAAGCAGTTGCGTGCCGAGCGTGCAGAGAATGGGCGTGAGCCCGAGGCGCGCAATCACCACGCCGTTGAGCAGACCGCCAAGGAGCCCCATCCCAAGCACGATCACGATGAAGAGCGCCGTATAAAGCGCGGGCGAATCGTCGCCGCTCACGAAACGCGGCACCAGCAGCGCGGCGATCATGCCCGAAAGATTCGCGAGCCCCACGCCGGACAGGTCGATGCCGCCGTTGCCTGACAGCATGGAGAGCATGATGCCGAGCGCGAGCAGCGCGACTTCGGGCAGTTGCGCGCCCATCGACTGCAGGTTGTCGATGCCGACGAACTGCCCGCGCGACACCCAGACCGCGACCAGCACGACCAGCAGGTTCACGGCCAGCAGGAAGTTCAACTGCCGGTCACCGAACCATTTGGCAAAGAGTGCAGACTTCATGGACCTCATCCTTTGCGGTGTGTTTTCACCTGGCAACGTTCAATGCGCGCTGGCGTTCGCCGTGTGTGCGAGCATGGCGTCGACTTCTTCCTTGCGCGGCATGGAGGGCGCGGTGCCGGGGCGCGTCACGGAAATGCCCGCCAGCGCGCAGCCAAAGCGCGTGGCCGTGAGCGCGTCGTCGCCGCGCGCGAGCGCCGCCGCGAAGCCGCCCGTAAAGCCGTCGCCCGCACCCGCCGTCTCCACTACCGGCCCGCAATTGAAGGCGGGTAGCAAGACCGAAGCATCGCGCGTGTGGAGCAGCGCGCCGGCTTCGCCCAGCGTCACGATGACCGCGCCCGCGCCCTTGGCGAGCAGCACGTCGGCGGCGCGGCGCGCGTCGGCGGCGTTGCGGATCTCGATGCCCGTGAGCGCCTGCGCCTCGGTCTCATTGGGCGTGATGTAGTCGCAAAGCGGGAAGATGTCGTCGGGCAGCGCCATGGCGGGGGCCGGATTGAACACCGTCTTCACGCCATGCCGGCGCGCGAGTTCGAGGCCGCGCCGCGCTGCCGCGAGCGGCTGCTCCAGTTGCGTGACGAATACCTGGGAGGCCGCAATATCGGCTTCGATCGCTTCGGCGTCGCCGGGCTCCATCGTGGCCGCTGCGCCCGCTGCGACGATGATCGCGTTCATGCCGGTCGTGTCGTCCACGAAGATGTGCGCCGCGCCCGTGGCCAGTCCGTCTACGGCCTGGGTGCGCGCCGTGATGCCTTCGGCGGCCCACGTCGCCCGCGCGATGTCGCCGAACGCGTCGTTGCCCACACGCGTGCAGAACACCACCTGCGCGCCCGCGCGCGCGGCGGCCACGGCCTGATTCGAGCCCTTGCCGCCCGGTCCCATCGCGAATGCCGATCCGGCGAGCGTCTCGCCGATCATCGGCATGCGGCTCGCGCGAAATGCGAGATCGGTCACATAAATGCCGAGGATGACGACGCGTCCGCTCATTGGCCCTGCTCCCTGGCGCGCGGCGCGTCGGGTGCGAGCAGCACGCCTTTGGTGAACACGAAGCAGCCGTAGCCGCGCGTTTCGCCCGTGGCGATCACGCAGTAGGCCTTGCGGGCACGCGCATAGAACGCATGGCGCTCGATAGGCGCGAACGGCACGGCGCGGCCTTCCGCGGCGTCGACCTCGGCCTGCGCTTCGTGCTGCACGGCGGGAATCGTGTTGGGCTCGCCGACCACTTCCATGCGCATGGCCGGGGCTTCGACGAAGGTGTCGAGCGGCAGCACGGAGAGGATCGCGCGCACGGCGCGGGGCGCATCCGCGCCGTCGATGCGCAGGAGCTTGCCGAGCACCGTGGCGCGCGCGACGGAGTCGGCGGGAAAGTTGGCGTCGCAAACGACGAGTTCGTCGCCGTGACCCATCGCGCGCAGCGCTTGCAGGACATCGGCGTTCAGAAGCGGGTCGAGATTCTTCAGCATGCTTTTGTCTCCATTGATCTGGCGTTTTCTTGTTCGAAGCGCTCAGTCGCCGTACGGTATCCAGATGTTCTTCACCTGCACGGCATGGCGCAGGAACGGCAATCCTGCGCTCGTCCGGTCAAACCAGTCAACCTCGCGGCCATGATCGACGAAGGTCCGCTTCAGGTTGCCCACCGACTCGCGCTCCACGAGGGACGAATCGGCCGCCGTGCCGAAGCACCAGAGCGCGTCCACGTCGTCGTGCTTCGCGAGGGCCGGCAGCAGCGCGGCGCGCTCGCCGGTCAGGATGTTGAGCGCGCCCGCAGGCACATCCGAGGTTTCCACGACCTGATAGAAGTCCGTCGCAGCCAGCGGGCACGCCTCGCTCGCCAGCGCCACGACGCGATTGCCCATCGCGAGCGCCGGTGCGATCAGCGAAACGAAGCCGAGCAGCGGCGCTTCGTCGGGGCAGGCGATGCCGACCACGCCCAGCGCCTCGTGCATGGCGAGCGCGACACCGCGCAACGGCGGGGTATGCACCGCGCCATCGAACTTGTCGGCCCACGCCGCGTAGCTGAAGAGCCGGTCGATCGCCATCTCCACTTCACGCCCGGCCGCGCGCGCGTCGTGCCCCGCGCGGCGCGTGAGTTGCCGTGCGAATTCTTCGGCGCGCGCGCTCAGGTTTTCCGCGAGGTAGTACAGCACCTGGGCGCGAGCGTGCGTGCTCATCTGCGTCCACTTGCCCGCGCCGCGCGCGGCGGCAACGGCGTCGCGCACGTCCTTGCGGCTGCCCGCACCGACTTCGCCCACCCATTCACCGTTTGGTGCGTAGATGGCGTGTGAATAGCCGCTATCGGGCCGTACCTGTTTGCCGCCGATAAAAAGCTTCGCAGTGCGATCGAGACCGCCGCCCGCGTGCGCAAAGTCTGGCGCCGGCGGGCGCACCTCACGTTGCGCGCGCATCGGCAGCTTGCTCCACGCGGCCGGCTTCAGATATTCGAACACGCCTTCGCGGCCGCCCTCGCGCCCGAAGCCCGATTCGCGGTAGCCGCCGAAGCCCACGCTCGCGTCGAACAGGTTCGTCGCGTTGATCCACACCACGCCGCACTGCAGACGCGGCGCGATGTCGAGCGCGCGCCCGATGGTCTCGCTCCACACGCTCGCGGCGAGGCCGTAGCGCGAATTGTTGGCGAGCGCCACGGCCTCTTCCGGCGTGCGAAAGCTCATGGCCGCGAGCACCGGCCCGAAGATTTCCTCCTGCGCGAGCGTCGAGGCAGGCCCGATGCCCGTCACGAGCGTCGGCGGATAGAAGCAGCCGCTCGATGGCAACTCGACTTCGCGCGGCTGCCACACGTTGCAGCCTTCGCGCCGCCCGGCTTCCACGAGCGACTCGATGCGTTCGAGCTGTACCGGATCGACGATCGCGCCAATGTCGATGCCCTTGTCGAGCGAGGGCCCGACGCGCAGCGTCGCCATACGGCGCTTGAGCTTCTCGATAAAGCGCGCCTCGACGCCCTCCTGCACCAGCAACCGGGAACCCGCGCAGCATACCTGACCCTGGTTGAACCAGATGGCGTCCACCACGCCTTCCACGGCGCCGTCGAGGTCGGCGTCGTCGAACACGATGAACGGCGACTTGCCGCCCAGTTCTAGCGTGAGCGACTTGCCCGTGCCGGCCGTGGCCGTGCGGATGAGGCGGCCCACTTCGGTCGAGCCGGTGAAGGCAATCTTGTCGACGCCGGGATGCTCGACGAGCGCCGCGCCCGTGCTGCCGTCGCCCGTCACCACATTGAGCACGCCCTTGGGCAGGCCGGCGCGATGCGCCAGTTCGGCGAACAGCAGCGCGGTGAGCGGCGTGTATTCGGCGGGCTTGAGCACCACGCAGTTGCCGAGTGCGATGGCGGGCGCCACTTTCCACGCGAGCATCAGCAGCGGGAAATTCCACGGCACGATCTGGCCGATCACGCCCAGCGGCGACCAGCCTTCCAGTTCGTTCTCCTGAAGCTGCGCCCAGCCCGCGTGATGGAGGAAATGGCGCGCCACGAGCGGCACGTCGATGTCGCGCGCCTCGCGAATCGGCTTGCCGTTGTCGAGCGCCTCGAGCACGGCGAAGAGGCGGCTGTGGCGCTGCACCATGCGCGAGAGCGCGTAGAGATGCCGCGCGCGCGCCGCGCCGCCCATGGCGTACCACTCGGGCTGCGCCGCGTGCGCTGCCGCGACGGCCGCCGCTACGTCCGCCGCACCGCCTTGCGCCACGGCGGCGAGCGCCTCGCCCGTGGCGGGCGCGCGTACTTCGAAGCGCGCGCCATCGGCACTTTCGCGCCACGCGCCGTCAATGAAATGCCCAAACGCGGCCTCGTGCTGCGCGAGCCACGCGCGCACGGGCTGATCGTCCTCGGGGGCGGGACCGTAATCCATCGTTCGGAAATACTCGGCTACGCTCATCGGTATGGTCTGCTCAGGCTACGGGGTGGCGGTGGAAGGCGGAATAGCGGCCGCTCACATGATGTTCGAGTTGGCGCTCGATGTCGGCGAGCAGACTCGACGCGCCGAAGCGGAACAACTCGGGCTCGAGCCAGGGCCGCCCCAGCTCTTCCTTCATGAGGATCTGGTACGCGAGCGCGGTTTTGGCATTCGAGACGCCGCCCGCAGGCTTGAAGCCCACCAGCGCGCCGGTGCGCTCGCGGTATTCCCGGATCATGCGCACCATCACGAGCGAAACGTCGAGCGTGGCGTTGACCCCTTCCTTGCCCGTGGACGTCTTGATGAAGTCCGCGCCCGCCATCATGCAGACCATCGACGCGCGGGCGATGTTCGACAGCACGCGAATGTCGCCCGTGGCGAGAATCGCCTTCAGATGCGCGTCGCCGCAGGCCGCGCGAAACTCGCGCACTTCGTCGTAGAGCGCGCGCCAGTTGCCGGTGAGCACGTGCTCGCGTGTGACGACGATGTCGATTTCTTCGGCGCCGTCCTTAACGGAGGCCTCGATTTCCTTGAGCTTGAGCGCGTGCGGATTGAGGCCCGCCGGAAAACCGGTGGAAACTGCCGCGACGGGAATACCACTGCCCGCCAGCGCGTCCACGGCAGCCGCAACGAAGCGGTGGTACACGCACACCGCGCCCGTCGTGATGGCATCGGGCGCGAAGCCGAGCGCCGCGAGCAGGTCGGCGCGCACGGGGTGGCGCGCCTTCGTGCACAGGCGTCGCACGCGGCCTTCGGTGTCGTCGCCGTTGAGCGTGGTGAGATCGATGCAGGTGATGGCCTTCAGGAGCCACGCGGCCTGCGCGTCCTTCTTGACCGCGCGGCGCGTGCCGAGCGTGGCCGTGCGCCGCTCGACGGCGGACTGGTTGACGCGCAAGGCGTCGAGCCACGCCGCGTCGAACGCCACGCCGGCGTTGCGCGCTAAATGCGCAGCATGCTGGGCGGGCGCGCCGCGCAGCACGACGAGCGAGTTCGTTGAGGCTTCTGACATAGGCTGGGTGGCGAATTTGTGCAATGCACATCAAACCGTGGTGGTTTATTCGCACTCATCCTATACCGATGAAACGATCGTGACAATACTCGTTACAATCCTATCTATCGGGCTCGGGACGTGGGAACGCTGACCCAGACAGCGGTTTAGAACTGCAACCGATACCGTACGAAATCGTCGGCTTGCGCGAATTCGTCGTAGAGCTTGCGCGCGGGGTTGTCCTCGCGCGTATGCCAGTAAAGACGCGACCATGCGCGCGAACGCGCCAGTGCGATGAGGTCTTCGATGAGCCGCCTGCCGATGCCCTGGCCGCGGCAAGCGGGATCGACGAACAGGTCTTCGAGGTGGCAAATGGGCGCATCGACCCATGTGCCTTCATGCAGCACACACATTCAGGACGTTGCCGCTTCTCTCAAGCTCGCAAGCGACGCGCGCTGCTGGCCTTGCGCGTCGAAGTTCTCTTTCGAGAGCCACTTCTCGAATGCGGATTTCGCGAGCGGCCAATCCTGGTCGATGATCGCGAACCACGCGGTGTCGCGGTTACGGCCCTTGTACACGATCGCCTGGCGGAAAATGCCCTCGAACTGGAAGCCCAGACGCAACGCCGTCTTGCGCGAAGGCGCGTTGAGGCTGTCGCATTTCCATTCGTAGCGCCGGTAGCCGAGATCGTCGAACACGTAGCGCATCAGCAGGTACTGCGCCTCGGTGGAAAGCGGCGTTTGCTTCAGGCGCGGCGAAAACGTCACGCTGCCCACTTCGATTACGCCATGCACCGGCTCGATGCGCATGAGCGCGAACGTACCCACGGCCTTCCCGCTCGCGCGGTCGATCACGGCGTAATGGAACGGGTCGCTCGATGCAGCCGCTTTCGCGAGATATTCGCGAAACGCGGCGAAGTCGGTGAAGGGCTCGGAGAACAGGTAGGTCCAGTCGCGACCGTCGGCCGCCGTGCCGTAGGCTTCGAAGAGATCGGCGGCGTGGCGGTCGAGGTCGATCGGCTCGATGCGGCAGAACCGGCCCTCGATCGTCGCACGCGCAGGCCGTTCGCGCGGCTGCCAGCCGCTGACAGGGTCCCCGATGGGCTGCTGGAATTCGTTCAGTCTTGCGGACATGCGTGACAAGCTCCTCTTGCGCGGGACGTAGCCAATATTCGCGTTAAGGTACCGCATGTCGTGGTTCTGTGGAAAGGTCCACGAACGGCAGGGTGCGTGGAACCACGCAGCGCACACCAATTGTTCAGTTTTCCTCTGCTTTTCGATTCCCGCCGGCGCGCGCCATTGCGGATCACCGACGCCCACCCGCAAGCCGCACCGCATCGGGATGCCGCCGCAACCGCAGCATCGCCACACAACCGAGCGCCGGTCCCACGGCCAGCATGCCGAAGCCGCCCCGCCATCCCAGCCACGCCACCGCGTACGGCACGAGATGAATGCTCACCAGCGTGAGCAGAAAACCCGCGCAAGTCTGCGCGGTCAGCAGCGTACCGACCGAGTCCGGGTCGGCCAGCTCGGCCACGCTCGCCGAAAACTGCGCGGAATCGGCGATCACCGAGACGCCCCACACGAGCGCGACCGCGCCCATCACGATGAGCGGCGCGTGAGCCAGCCAGCCCATCAGCGCGGCACACGCTGCGCTCGTCGCCATCGCGCCGACCGTGACGGCCGTGCGCCCCACGCGGTCCGCCAGCACGCCGCCGAGCCACGCACCCGCCGCGCCGATCGCGATCACGCTGAAGGTCATCCACTCCGCGCGCGTGCGGGCATTGGCCATGCCGCGCGCGACGAACGTCTGCTGCAGGAACAGCGCGAGCCACGCCCACATCGCGTAAAGCTCCCACATGTGGCCGAGGTAACCGAGATTGGCGAGCCGCAAGGCGGGCCGCCGCCACGCCTGCGCGACCTTCGCAACGTCGATGCGCGTGGCGCGCCGGATATTCGGCCCGATGCCCGCAAAGCCGATCAGCGCCGCGGCGCACGCCGCGCACGCCGCGGCGACGCCATAGATCGTGCGCCAGCCGAGCCCGCCCGTGGCCGCCAGCAGATGCGGGCTTGCCGAGCCGAGCGTGAGCGCGCCCACGAGAAGGCCGACGAGCAGACCGAGATCGCCTTGCGCCCAGGTGGCCGCGAGCCGCATGCCGACGGGATACACGCCCGCCATGCACATGCCCGTGATGAACCGCAGCGCAACGACCGCACCGCCGACCGGCGGCAGGAACGCGAGCGACGCCGTGGCCACGGCCGCCACGACCGCGGAACCCGCGAGCAGCCGGCGCAGATCGTAGCGGTCGGGCAGCGAAAGCAATGCGGACGTGATGGTGCCGGCCACGAACCCGCACTGCACGGCGCTCGTGAGCAAGGCTTCGTCGAAGGCGGCAATGGCGTGCGCCTGCTTGATGAGGACCACCACGGTGCTCGACGAAAACCACACGCCCATCGCCGCCACTTGCGCGAGGAGCAGCAATGCGAGCGAGGCGGCCTTGCCGCGTTGCGCCGCGCCAAGCCCCGGCGGCCCCGTTTCTTCCGACGAACGGGAACCGGCAGCGCCTTGGGAAGGCGTGCGCGTCACGCTCAGGCCGCCGCCGCTGCCGCTTGCGCCTGTGCGAGCACGCGATGGAACGCGCGGCCGAACCAGATCAGCCCGTCGCGCCCGCCCACCATGCGCGCCGCCTTGATCTCACAGAAGAACACCGTGTGCGTGCCGACTTCGGTCGTGCGCGCGATGTGGCAATCGAACGAACTCACCGCGCCGCGCAGCGCGGGCGCGCCCGTTTCGAGCCGATACCACTCGGCGAGCGCGAAACGTTCGTCCATGTCGATGTCTTTCGTGGCGAAGCGCGTGGCCACCTCGCGCTGATCGGCCGCCAGCACGTTCACGCAGAGCCGCCCGTTCTCGCGCAGGATCGCGTTGTTGCGGCTCGTGCGATTGATGCAGACGAGCAGCGTGGGTGGCTCGTCCGTCACGCCGCACACGGCGGACGCCGTGCAGCCGGCGCGCCCGGCGTCGCCATCGGTGGTGACGATGTTCACGGCGGCGCCAAGACCGGACATGGCGTCGCGAAAGAGGGATTTGTCTACCATATTCTCGCCCGCTTGCCGCGGTCTCCTCGTAGCGGGAATTCAGTGCCCGATTTTCATGCGTCGCTCATGCCTCGTTCACGCGCGCGCCGCGATACTGCGCTGCCGCGTGAGAGGCCGGCAAGCGCGCGCGGCCGGAGAGCTTTTCGCGCAGGGTGCCCTCACGATACGCGCTTTTATATACGCCACGTGCTTGCAGTTCGGGCACCAGCAGTTCGACCACGTCGTCGAAGCATTCCGGCACCACCGTGCGCGAGAGATTGAAGCCATCCACGCCGGCCGTTTCGCTCCACTCGATCAGCGTTTGCGCGATGCTCTGCGCGGAGCCGACCCACGGCGCCTGACGGCTGCCAAGCACCATCTGCTCGAGCAGCTTGCGGCGCGTCCATTGCGGCCCGGCGCTGCGCGTCATGGCCTCGACGTTCGACACGATCGCCTGGCTCTTGCCCGTCTCGATGGGCTCGTCGAGGTCGTAACGCGCGAAGTCGATGCCAAGCGACGCCGCCGCGTGCGCGAGCGCCGCTTCCGAACTCACGTAGCGCCGGTACTGGTCGAACTTCTCGCGCGCTTCGCTATCCGTGCGTCCGACGATCAGCGTCGCGCCCAGAAAGACCTTCACGTCATCGGCCGCGCGCCCGAGTTGCACCGCTTGCGCCCGAATGTCTCCGACGATCTCCTTTACGCCTTCCCTCTTCTGACCGTTGATGAACACGCATTCGGCGTGCGTCGCGGCGAAACGCCTGCCGCGCGTGGACGACCCCGCCTGGTACAGCACCGGCGTGCGCTGTGGCGACGGCGCGCACAGATGCATCGCATCCACCTTGTATTGCGGCCCGCGATGATGAATCATCCGCACGCGCGCGGGATCGGCGTAGATGCCGCCGGCGCGATCGTTGAGGACGGCGTCGTCGTCCCAGCTGCCTTCCCAGAGCTTGTAGACGAGCGCCATGTATTCGTCGGCCAGATCGTAGCGGTCGTCGTGAGCGTTCTGGCCGTCCATGCCGATGGCGCGGGCCGCGCTGTCGAGGTAGCCCGTCACGATGTTCCAGCCGATGCGCCCGCCCGTGAGATGGTCGAGCGTGGACATGCGCCGCGCGAACAGAAACGGCTGTTCATACGTGAGATTGGCCGTCACGCCAAAGCCCAGATCCTGCGTCACCGCGGCCATGGCGGGAATGACGAGCGTGGGGTCGTTCACGGGCACCTGCACCGCGCCGCGCAGCGCGGCGTCGGCATTGCCGCCGTAGACGTCGTACACGCCGACGACGTCGGCGAAGAAAATGCCGTCGAAGAGGCCCCGTTCGAGCTTCTTCGCGTAGTCGGTCCAGTACTGGAGTTCCGTATAGCGGCTCGACTGGTCGCGCGGATGTGTCCACAAGCCTTGCTGAATGTGGCCCACGCAGTTCATGTCGAAAGCGTTCAGACGGATTTCACGTGGCATGCCGGCTCCTTTTGGGCGCGCTCGATGCCATCTACTATAGTAGACGAACGGATACTGGTGAAACCTGGGATTGATCCGGTGTTGGTGGAAAGTACTCGGGCGAACTTCGCCTGCCGGCTTCACTAAATGTGATGCCACCCATCACGGATTGTCATTTGTCCCGCTCGACCGGGTGGCGTATGTTTGCCGGGACGCAGCGCTGCAGTTGGCGCGTGCCGGGCTCCGATCAGCGCGGCGCGGGCAGCGTGGTCCCGTTATTTCCTGGCGATGCGATATTGGCAGATGAGCCGGCCTTCGCGTAAGCAGTGCTCGCTGACCGGGCGGCCAGTCGCCTCGGAAAAATACGCTGCGAGCGCGCGACATACGCATGGCGTTTCACGCACAGCACCCGCAACCGGGCAGCTGTAATTGCGGACCATGATTGCGTCACCATCGGGGACGGCTTCCGTGTGCGCGCCGAGCGCGTCGACGATTGCCATGGCGTCGGCGAGATTCGTCTTGAAGTCGCGTGATGCGGGCAGGCCGTTCTCTTGCGCAAGGCGGCGGCCCGTTTCCGTGAGGATTTTCTCGAGCTCACGGTCGTCGAATCGATGCTTGAGTGTGGCGAGAAGGCCGAGCAGGAACCCGGGGTACGCGCTCGACGATGCATCTTCACTGCCCGGCGCGGCCTCATAGAGGACTGCCGGTTTTCCCGGAGTCCCGGTTTGCAGCAATTTCCGTCGTTGAACGAGCCCCTCCGCTTCCAGTTGCCTCAACTGCATGTTGATCGCCGTGCGCGTCACGGCAAGCCGCTCGCAGAGTTGGACGACAGTCAACGGTTCTCGTTGCAGCGCGCGCAAGACGTCGTTCTTGGTAGTCACGGGAAAGAGGTATGGATCAGCAGGCGTAGAGGGCGATTATAGCCCCGCCCTGGACGGGACCATATTAACCATAATGACATATATAATTGTCATTATTGTCGATATCAACTAGACTTGCGCTGTCTCGTCCAGCCCTCATCCAACCGAAGAGTCCCCAGCATGAACCGATCCGTGCCCCGTTTTTCGTTAGCGATCCTGTTAGCCCTGTCGACGGGGCAAGCCGCGACTGCCCAGACAACGGCATCCCCGCCCGCTCAAAAGTCGACCCCGGTACAACTCGTGGACGCCCTGAATGGGGTATTCGGCAAGCATCCGGACGCGCGGGCGGTGCATGCGAAAGGCATCGTGCTCGAGGGCACTTTCACGCCCAGCGCGAGCGCGCCGGCCGTGAGCAAGGCGCCGCATTTCCAGACCACTGTCCCCGTCGTCGTGCGGTTTTCGAACTTCGCCGGCATTCCCGATATTTCCGACGACCATCCCCTTGCGTCCCCTCGCGGCATGGCCATCAAGTTCAAGCTGCCGGACGGCAGCGACACCGATATCGTCGCGCACTCGTTCAACGGGTTTCCTTCCGCGACGGCCGACGATTTCCGCGATCTGCTGATTGCCCTCGGAACGAGTGGCCCGAACACACCGAAGCCGACTCCGCTGGACGTTTATCTGGGCAGCCATCCGGTGGCAAAGGCATTCCTCACCGCCCACAAGCCATACCCGCGCAGCTATGCGTCACTGCCCTACTTCGGGGTCAACACGTTCAGGTTTATTGATTCAAAGGGCGTCGTGACGTACGGGCGCTATCGAATCCTGCCGGTTGGCGGTGCGCATTACCTGACGGATGCCGACGCAGCAAAGAAGGCGCCAGACTACCTGCAGTCGGAAATCCGCCAGCGCGTATCGCATGCGCCCGTGCGGTTCCGTCTCGTTCTGCAGATCGCTCAAGCGGGCGACAAGCTCGACGATCCGTCCGTAGCGTGGTCGAGCGCGCATCGCACCGTGGAACTGGGCACGATCTCGATCACGAAAGCCGTGGCGGACAATCAGGCGGCCCAACGTAGTCTGCTGTTTCTTCCCAACGCCTTGCCGGCCGGCATTGAAGTCGAAGACCCGATGATCAATGCGCGTTCCGCTGCCTACCCGGTCTCGTTCGCACGCCGCCAGCAATAATCGCCAAACTCAAATCGTGAATCCAGGCGCTCCAGGTCTGACGGGCTATCGGAGTGCCACCCTCACGCTGTCCCACTCAAGGAGAAGTTCACATGCCAATGCTCAAATTCGACATCATCGAGGGCCGCACCGACGAACAGGTGCGGGCGCTTCTCGACGCCGCCCATGAGGCCATGGTCCAGGCCTTCGATGTACCCGTTACCGATCGCTACCAGAGCGTCAACCAGCATCGTCCCGGCGAACTGGTGGTGGAAGACACCGGACTCGGGTACACACGATCGAGAGACGTCATCTTGCTCACGGCGGTGAGCCGCAAGCGCACTGAGCCGCAAAAGGTCGAGTTCTATCGTCTGCTCGTCGAAAAGCTGCAAGCCCAATGCGGTATTTCGCCGGACGACGTCATCGTGTCGATCGTCGAGAACGACGATGCGGACTGGTCCTTCGGCCGCGGGCGCGCGCAGTTCATCACCCGGGAACTGACATAGCGTCGCGAGGTGGGGGGGCCACGGTAAAACTGCAGCAACAGTCGCGCACCGGCGAGGAGCCATTCAAAATCTCTGCGCCTGACCGATACGCCACAAGCCGGCCCGTATAATCGACTCATGGACCGACCGCTCACCGACCCCACCTCCGCCATTTCCACGCGCGTGCGCATCGAGCGCGAATCGCGCGGCTGGTCGCTCGCGGACATGGCCGAGCGTTCGGGCGTTTCCAAGGCGATGATCAGCAAGATCGAGCGCGGCGAAGCGAGTCCTACCGCTACCGTGCTCGGCCGGCTTTCGGGTGCCTTTGGCCTGCAGCTGTCCATGCTGCTCGCGCTCGCGGAGCAAACCGGCGAGCGTTTGAGCCGCGCCGCCGACCAGCAAATCTGGCAGGACCCCGAAACCGGCTACACACGCCGGGCCGTCTCGCCGCGCAACGGCGGCATGCTCGACCTCGTGGAGATCGCGTTGCCGGGCGGGGTTCGCGTTGCGTATCCGGCGTCGGCGTTCACGTTCCAGCATCAGCAGATCTGGGTGCGCAGCGGCACGCTGGTATTCGAGGAAGGCGAGCAGGTTCACACGCTCGAAGCCGGCGACTGCCTGCAGCTCGGGCCGCCTGCCGACTGCGCGTTCTTCAATCCGGGCAAGGGCCCGTGCGTGTACGTTGTTGCGCTCGTGCGTCGCTGACTGCGAGCATTTGGACAACTAACCGAGGGTGGGCGCTCATCCCTCCACCCGCGCCTTCACGATCTTCCCTCGCTGCGGCACATATTCAATCCGCTCGACCTCACCGGCCACCATGCCGATGTCGGCGAGCGGATTACCATCGAGCACGACCATATCGGCAATCGCACCCGCCGCGATCACGCCCAGTTCGCCCTTCATGTTCACTGCGTATTGTTGATGGGGTCCGTCGGCGAAGCCACACCGCCCGACGCCTTGGCGGCCGATCGCGCTCTGCGTGAGGTGCAGTTCGGCAGCCGCACGCGTGAAGCTGACGTCGCACGGCGGCTTCGAATGCGACGAGGCAGGGCAGCGGAGGCAGTGGCGTGATGCGCATGGAATGACTCGTGCGGGTCGTGTCAGGAAGATGTTGCCATACATCCCACGGCGGCAGCCTCGAACAAAAACTGCACGCGCACCAGGTTGCGCGTGCCTGTTGCGAAAAAAACTTACTATTGCGTTGAATCTCTGCGCAACCAAGGGGGCGAAGATGAGTTCTGCCGAGAATGCGGCAACAGGTGCGGGCGCAGTACAGTGGCACGCCATGCCCGCTGCCGAGATCGAGCGCCAGCTCAGCGTGAATCCGTCGCAAGGGCTCGATGTGGCGGACGCCGCGCAGCGCCTGGGCACCTATGGGCCAAACGTCCTGCCCCAGGGCAAGAAGAGTGGCCCCCTCGTGCGTCTGCTTGCCCAGTTCAACAACGTGCTCATCTACGTGCTGCTCGCGGCGGGCTTCATCAAGCTGATGCTGAGCCTGTGGCTCGACGCCTCGATCATCTTCGCGGTGGTCATCCTCAATTCGCTGCTGGGCTTCCTGCAGGAAGGGCGCGCCGAGAAAGCGCTCGACTCGATTCGCAACATGCTCTCCGCGGAGGCGCGCGTGCTGCGCGCCGGCGAGGTGCGCCTCGTCCCCGCCGAAGAGGTCGTGCCCGGCGACATCGTGCTGCTGGAATCGGGCGACAAGATCCCCGCGGACATTCGCCTCGTCGAGGCGCGCAACCTGCGCACGGAAGAGGCGGCGCTCACGGGCGAATCCGTGCCTGCGGAGAAGAACACCGGCGCGGTGCCGGCGCATGCCACCGTGGGCGATCGCGAGAATATGGCCTTTTCCGGCACGATGGTCCTCTCGGGCCGCGCCACCGGCATCGTCGTGGCGACGGGCAGCCAGACGGAGCTTGGCCGCATCAACGAGATGCTGGCCGAGGTCAGCGCGCTGGAAACGCCGCTGCTACGCCAGATCAAGAAGTTTGGATACGTCATTACGATCGCCATCGGCATCATCAGCGTGCTGCTCTTCGCATGGGGCCATTGGCTCGGCCACATGACCTTCATCCAGTTGTTCCAGGCGGTGGTGGGCATCGCGGTCTCGGTGATTCCGGAAGGCCTGCCGGCGCTCATCACCATCACGCTCGCCATCGGCGTGCAGCGCATGGCGAAGCGCAACGCCATCATCCGCCGCCTGCCCGCCGTCGAAACGCTGGGGTCTGTCTCGCGCATCTGCTCGGACAAGACCGGCACGCTCACCCTCATGGAAATGATGGTGACCTCGGTCGTGACGGCCGACGCGCCCTATGAAGTGACCGGCGACGGCTACGCACCCGAAGGCGAAGTCCGCGCGGGCGGGAAGGCGCTCGGCGCCGAACGGCCGGAGGTGCTCACGCTCATGGGCCGCGTATCCATGCTGTGCAACGACGCCGGACTCTTCGAAGAAGACGGCAAATGGAAAGTGGAAGGCGACCCGACCGAGGGCGCGCTCTACCCGTTCGCCGGCAAGCTCGGCATGGACCGCAGTGCGGAGGCCGCCGCCGCGCCACGCATCGACGGCATTCCGTTCGAGTCCGAACACAAGTTCATGGCCACGCTGAACCGCTCGGCGCAAGGCGAGATGCTGCTCGTGAAAGGCGCGCCGGAGGTGATCATCGAAAATTGCGACCGCCAGCAAACCGCAAGCGGCCCCGCGCCGCTCGACCGCGAGCGCTTTGCGCGCGAAGGCGAGCGGCTCGCCTCGCAGGGCGAACGCGTGCTGGCGCTCGCCTGGCTGCCCGATCCCGGCCTCGAAGTGGGCAACCTCGGCCCGCAGGATCTGCCGAAGACGCTCGTGCTGCTCGGTCTCGTAGGCCTCATGGACCCGCCTCGCAA